>DIVU01000055.1:1196-12534 GCA_002423365.1 Desulfuromonadaceae bacterium UBA6124
GTCTCGGCGCGCGATCTCTGCGATCTGATTGCCGCGACCGGAGGCCAGGTCGGTGAGCGACGGGTCGAGGAGGTCATGCAGACGGAGTTGGTGACCATTCCCCGCAGCCACTATGTTTATGATGCCATTTTCAAAATGGCCAAGCACAACATCCATCGCATCCTTGTCACGGACACGGATGGGCGGCTGGTCGGGATGGTGACCGATACCGATTTTCTCGGTTTGCAGACCCGCAGCCCCCTCTATTTGACCCGTGAAATCGCTTCGGCCCAAAGCATCGCCCAGTTGCGCGGGATCAACGAGCAACTCGTGGAAACCATCAGCCGCATCTCCCGGTCGGTTGCCGATACCCGGAGCCTGGTCCATCTGATTTGCCATTTCAATGATGTCTTCACCTTGCGCATTATTTCTCTGATGGAGGCGGACGAGGGCTTATGCCTGCCTGCTGGGGCCGCCTATCTGGCTTTGGGCAGCGAGGGGCGGGGCGAGCAGACCCTGCGGACCGATCAGGACAGCGCCATTGTCTACGCGGACGGGCTGGCCCCGGATGCGCTCGCCACCTTGGACCGTTTCGCCGCGCGTCTGGTTGACGCCCTCGAAGAGGTGGGGGTGCCGCGCTGCCCCGGCAATACCCTGGCCAGCAACCCGGAATGGCGGCACAGCCTCTCCGCCTGGAAGGAGCGTCTCGCTCAGTGGATTTCCGTGCCCAAGCCGGAACATCTGGTGAATTTCAGCATGTTTCAGGATTTCCGTATCCTGCATGGGGAGGCTTCCCTGGAACGGGAGCTGCACGACCATGTGCAAAGCTGCATTCAGCGCAATGCCCTCTATCTGCCGTACATGGCGCGACATGTCTACGGATTTCGGGCGCGGGTCGGCATGTTTGGCCGGATTCTCGTCGAGCGACGCGGCGAGGGGCGCGGTAAGGTCGATATCAAAAAGCACGGTATCTTCGCCCTGACCCAGGGGGTGAGCCTGCTGGCCCTTGAGCAGGGGCTGTTCAGCGGCACAACCTGGGACAAGATTGAACAGTTGGCGGCGCGCGGAATCTTTTCGACGGACGATGTCGAGATCTTCGAGGAGGCTTTCTCCTATCTGATGCGCCTGCGGCTCTCCATGCAGCTGCGCGCCCTGGCCGCGAAAGCGGTCCCGACCAACTACATCGATCCGCTGGTGATGACCCCCAGTGAGCGTGAGCGCCTGCGTTCCGCCCTGAAGGGGGTTAACGGGTTGATGAAGATTCTGAAGAATCGCTACCGACTCGATTTTATCGCCCGTTGATGAATTGAGGGGGGCAGGTGGGGGAAGTGTTTTCGGGAAGGGCTTGGTCTTGACATATTTACTATAGAACGTTATTTTGTAAAATATGGTTCAAATGTTTCGGCTGTCTTTATTGGTAGATTATTTCTACTATTATCAATTAGATGAAAAAATAACAGGAGTATATCTTTTCGGAAAATTTTCTTTTGAGGGGGACGGGGAAGGGAGGCGTCGAATGATGATCGAAGTGCTTTGCCGCCTGTGGGATAAGATTCATCCCGGAAAAGAGGAGGTCCAGCGAGGTTGTCGGTCTTGCGGCTTTTGTTGTGAGGCCTACGGCGGCTATCTGCATGCCTCGCCGGGGGATATCGAACGCTGGCGGCGGCTTGGGCGCGAAGATCTGCTGGCCCTGGTGAACGCTTACGGCTGGATCTGGATTGATCCGCACCACGGCCGACGGGGTGATCCCTGCCCCTTTCTGCAACGTGGAGATGACGATAAAGCCCTCTGCGCCATCCACGAGATCAAACCGGATATCTGCCGCGAATATCCGAGCCTCGACCACGGCCGCCACTGTGTGCGCGGTATTTACATTCCCCGCCACCCCCCGTCACGGAAATCGAGCGTCCACTGAGTCCGCGGGCCGTCCTTTCACGCCCCCCGCGCGGCGAGCCAGATGATGTGCCGGTCCCCCTTGTCGCCGTGGGCGCGGGCCTGGGTCTGACGGACGGTGAAGCCGACCTTGCGCAGGCGTTCGTGGAAGGCGCGGTCGGGGCCGGCCGACCAGACGGCGAGCAAGCCCTGGGGGCGCAGGGCGGTATAAGCCACCGTCAGTCCGTCCAGGCCGTAGAGCCAGTTGTTCTTTTTGCGGGTCAGGCCCGACGGGCCGTTATCGACATCGAGCAGAATCGCGTCAAAACCCTGCCGTTCTTCCTTCATCACCTTGCCCACATCCCCCTCCCGCACCCGGGTTCGGCCATCCCGTAACGGGTGACCGGCAAACTCCCCCAATATCTCGCGGTTCCAGCGGACCACGGCCGGCACCAGCTCGGCCACCACTACCTCGGCCTCGGGGCCGAGGCGGCGCAAGGCGGCGCTCAGGGTGAAGCCCATGCCGAGACCACCGATCAGCACCCGGGGCTGCACTCGCCCGACGATTTCCCGGCAGGTGCGCTCGGCCAGGGCATCCTCCGAGGCGTGAGCGTGGGTACTCATCAGCACCCCGCCGCCGACAATGTTGATGGTGAACTCGGTGTTGCGTTGGTAGAGTTGCAACTCTCCGCCGCCGCCGGGGATGGGGGAGGAATCGATCAGTTGCCAGGGGATCATGGCGCGGCTCCGGAAGGGTAAGTGGGGTTTGGGTTCAGTGGTGGCGCGGCGCCCGGCCGAGGACGGCTATCAGGATATCCCCGGCGCCGCCGGTTTTGAGGACCTGGGCGCACTCCCGCAGGGTGGCGCCGGTGGTCATGACGTCGTCGATCAGCAGAATCTTTTCGCTGCACAAAGGCGCGCTCAGGGTGAAGGCGCCGCGCAGATTCCGCTGTCGGTCGGCAAGGGATAGCCCCTGTTGCGGCGGCGTCGGTCGGATGCGCCGCAGGCGCCGGGACTCCGTTGGAACCCGCAACTCTTTTCCGAGGCGGCGGGCAAGCAGCAGCGACTGGTTGTAGCCCCGTTCCCGCAGCCGTAGCGGGTGCAGGGGAACCGGCAAAATCAGCGCGGGGCGGAACTCCGGCGCGTCCGTCGCCAGCCGTTGGGCGAGCAGCGTCCCCAGGGAATGATCGAGATGGACGGCCTGCTCGTATTTGAAGCGGTGGATACTCTCCCGCAGCAGCTCCTGATAGACGCCGACGGCGACCACCCCCGAAAAGTCCGGCGGCCGGCGCAGGCAGGCTTCACAGAGGTGGGGGCCTCCGTCCTCCGTCGGATAGGGGAGGGCGCAGCGGGAGCAACGGGCGGCAGGCAGGGGGAGCAGTTGCGTCAGGCAGTTCGGACAGATGCCGGCAGGCGAGAGGGTCGGCGCCTCGGCGCGGCAGAAGGCGCAGGTCGGCGGCAGCAGGAGATCGAACAGACCGCTCAGTTCCGATTTGAGGTAAGTGAGCAGCGCCATGGATCCCCGTAAAAAACCGGCACCATCGGACGCCGGTCGGAGCATCAGGGGATGAGCAGCGAGGAGCCGGTCATCTCCAGGGGTTTTTCCAGGTTGAGCAATTGCAGTAGGGTCGGCGCGATGTCGGCGAGGATGCCTGGTCGCAGTTTGGCTCCGCGCAGGTCGGGATCGACCAGAATCAGGGGCACGGGGTTGGTGGTGTGGGCGGTGTGGGGCTTGCCCTGCGCGTCCGCCATCTGCTCGCAATTGCCGTGATCGGCGGTGATCAGCAGTCGGCCGCCGCCGGCGAGGACGGCGTCGACCACTCGGCCGAGGCAGGTGTCGACCGTCTCCATGGCTTCGATGGCGGCGGGCAGAATGCCGGTATGCCCGACCATGTCGGGATTGGCGAAGTTGAGGACGATCAGGTCGTAGGCGCCTGAGGCGATGCGTGCCACCGCTTCGTCGGTGACCTGGGGAGCGCTCATGGCCGGCTTCTGGTCGTAGGTGGCGACTTCTTTGGGCGAGGGGATGAGAACCCGGTCCTCGCCGGCGAAGGGTTCCTCGTTGCCGCCGTTGAAGAAGAAGGTGACGTGGGCGTATTTTTCCGTTTCGGCGATGCGCAACTGGCGCAGTCCGGCGCGGGCGACGATCTCGCCGAGGATATTGGGATTGCCGGTGGAAGGGAAGGCGACGGGCAGGTCGAAGGTGGCGTCGTAATCGCTGAGGCAGACGAAGTCGACCAGACGCGGGGTCTTTTCCCGGTGGAAGTCGCTGAAATTCTTCTCGGTGAGGGCGCGGGTGATCTCGCGGGCGCGGTCGGCGCGGAAGTTGAAGAAAATCACGGCATCGCCGTCGTCGATGGTCCCCGGTACCCCAATGATCCGGGGCTCGACGAATTCATCCCCCTGACCGGCCTGGTAGGCTCCCGCGATGGCGGCGGCGCTGTCGGCGGCGGGCTGACCGATTCCCTGGACCAGCGCCCGGTAGGCCCGCTCCACCCGCTCCCAGCGGTTGTCGCGATCCATGGCGTAAAAACGGCCGCAGATGGTGGCGACGCGGCCCACGCCGATGCGGGTGATGCGTTCTTCCAGTTCCGCCAGATAATCGGCGGCGCTGCGCGGTGGGGTATCGCGGCCGTCGAGCAGGGCATGGACGCAGACATCCCGCAGTCCCCGGCCCTTGGCTAGTTCGAGCAGGGCATAGAGGTGGTTGCTATGGGAGTGGACGCCGCCGTCGGAAAGCAATCCCATGAGATGCAGTTTGCCGCCGCTCGCCAGGACTTTGTCGATGGCCTGAACAAAGGCGGGATTGGTGAAGAAATCGCCGTCCTGAATGCTTTTGGTGATCTTGGTCAGATCCTGATAGACGATGCGTCCAGCGCCGAGATTGAGATGGCCGACCTCCGAGTTGCCCATCTGCCCTTCGGGCAGACCGACCTCCATCCCCGATGCGCCGATACGGGTCGAGGGAAAGTTTTCAAAAAGGGCATCGATGCGTGGCGTGTCGGCCAGGCAGACGGCGTTGTCGGCGCAGCTTTCGTTAATCCCCCAGCCATCGAGGATGACCAGTGCCAGGGGACGTTTGCCAATCAAGGTCATGCGCTGCGTTCTCCGTGATGGATGGCGCGAGCTTCCGGCGCCTGGGGAATGCGAGCCAGTTTATCCATCTTCTGCCGACCTTCCAGAATGTAGGAGCCCCAGGTGCCGCATTTGGGGCAGCGGCTCAGCCACTCGGAGGAGGGGTTCTGGCAGCTTTCACAGACAAAGCCGAGGCGTAGCTGGGGATCGAGTCCCAGGGCCTTCTGGTATTCGGCGATCGCCTCGTCCATGCGGTTGCGGCGGCGGTAGGCCTCGCCCAGGAGCAGGCGCAGCTGCGGGGTGTCGACGCCGGCATTTTCGATGGCGCGCAGTTGCTCGAAGGCCTCGTCGACCATCTCCAGGCGCAGCAGCAGCTTGCCGAAGAAGAGTCGGAAGGTCAGATCCTCGCTCCGCTCGTTGCCGACGGAGCGATAGATGGACAACAGGGTCGAAGGGTTCTCGGTGGAGAGGTAGAGGTCTTCGAGGCGGGTGAGGAAGACGCTCTTGCCTAGAGCCTTGTAGCCGTCGAGCCAGGTCTGAGAGGCCTCCTCGATTTTGCCTTGGTTGCGCAGGGCATCCCCCAGGGTGACCCGGGCCGGCACGAAGTTGGGCGAGGCCTTGACGATGTCGCGCAGTTCCTTGAGATCGTTCTTGCTCTGTCCTTTGGACTCCTCCAGGCCCTGCCGGGCGACTTCATAGCGCAGATAGAGGAGCTTGTCCTGTTCCTCGCCCTGCCGGCGGGTGCCCTGGCTGGCCTTGAGAATCCGCTTCTGCAGCTCCAGGGCCTCTTTCCAAAGATTCCGCTTTACCAGCAGGTCGCGCAGGCTACGCATGGCCTTGCGGTTGCCGGCGTCGATCGCAAGAATATCCTCGTAGACCTTGCAGGCCTCGGCGTTCTGAGCGCAATCCTCATAGGTCGAGGCCAGCTTGAAAAGAACTTCCAGGCTCTTCGGCTCTTTTTCCCGGGCTTTGAGCAGCACCGCCAGGGCTTTTTCCGCCTCCCCTTCCTGAAGCTTCACGCTGGCCATGGCCAGGTGGGTTTCCAGGCGCGAGGGATCCCGGTCCAGGGCCCGTTGCAGCCGGTCGTCGGCCTTTTTCAGGTCGCCGGAAAGGAGGCGGGTCATGCCTTCGCGATAGTTGGCGACGACTTCTTTGTTGCGCTTCTCCCGGCGGGTGCTGCGGATGTTGCGCACCTGGTAGCTGAAGAGGTTGTAGGCGTTGGCCAGTACCCCACCGAACAGCCCAATGGCGATGCAGCCGATGACGAGGATCGCCGCCGAGGTGGAAAAGCTGTGGTCGCCGTACAGGAAGATGGTGACTGCTTGGGGATTGAGTCCGGAGAAGTAGATGAAGAAGGCAAGGAACAGGATGATCAGTAAAAGGCCGACAAGCAGGGTCATGACATCCTCCTGGGGGCGGAACCGCCCGAAACGGATTCTATTCGCCGAATTTTTCGACGTCGGTTTTACAGTCGATGCAATACCTTGAAAAAGGACGGACTTCCATGCGCCGTGGGGCGATTTCGTCGCCGCAGCGGGCACAGATACCGTATTCACCCTGTGCCAGGCGTTCCAGAGCCACGTCGATGTCGCGGATCTTCTGGCGTTGATTTTCGCTCAGGTTGAGGAGCAGGTCCCGGCTGTAGGTGTTGGCCGACATGTCGCCGATATCGGGAACCCCGTCCTGCCCCATCTCGCGGGAAGTGGCGGCGGCGTTGCGCACCTCGTGCATGACTTCCTGGCGCAGGCGCAGCAGGTGCTCCCGGGCGGTTTCGAGCTGTGCCTCATCCATTCTCTCTCTGCGTCTCCCGGGACTTAAGCCCCTTAGCGGTTATGGTAAGGTTCGTTGCGGAGGATGGTGCAGCCCCGGTAGAGCTGTTCGAGCAGGAAGAGCCGCGCCATCTGATGAGTGAAAGTCATGGCCGACAGGGAGAGAATCATATCCCCCCGTTGTCGGACCTTCTCGCTCAGGCCGTAGGCTCCGCCGATGACCGCGACCAGTTCCGTCGTCCCCTGCACCATGTGCCGTTCGAGCAGATTGGCCAGTCCTTCCGAGGTCAGCGCCTTGCCTCGTTCATCGAGAATGAATACGTAGGCTTCCGGCGGGATGCGACCGAGGATGCGTTCCCCTTCCAGTTCCCGGATGAGCCGGGGATCGGCTTTTTTCCCTCCGGCCTTTTCCTCTTTGAGCTCCAGGCAGGAAAAGGGAAGATAACGTTGCAGGCGCCGCGCGTACTCCTCGGCGCCGTCGCGGAGGTAGGCCTCGGAGAGCTTGCCGACGCAGATCAGCTTGAGTTTCACCGGGGCGCGGCGGAGCGCTCCCAGTGATACTTCTCGGGGATGGTTACCTCGGCGGCCTCGCTCCAGAGCCCGTCGAGATCGTAGAATTCCCGAATCGGCTCCTGAAAGACGTGAACCATGACATCGCCGTAGTCGATGAGTACCCAGCGCCCCTCGTTCATCCCCTCGACGGCGAGGGGGGCGGTGGCGTGGTCCTGCTTCAACCCCAGGCGCACGCCTTCGGCAATGGCCTGGACCTGACGGTCGGAGCGGCCGCTGGCGATGAGCAGGTAGTCGGTCAGCGAGGAGAGCCCCTTGACTTCAAGCAGGCGGACGTTGTAGGCCTTTTTCTCCAAGGCGTAGGCGGCGCAGAGTATGGCCCGATCTGGTGACTGCAAAGTGCTTAAAACCTTTCCTGACCACGGTAGAGGCCGTGGCGGTCGATATAGTCGAGAACGGTTGCCGGAACCAGATAGCGGATCGAGCGGCCCGTGGCGACCATCCGGCGAATCCGGGTGGATGAGATGTCGAGCAGTGTCTCCTCGACGAAAAAGATCGAATTTCCGCTGCGATGCTCCAACGAATTGGAGGCGCGATTATAACAGAAGTCTTTCATGATAGCAATGGGCAGGAGGCTTTTCGGATCCCCCTCGGCCACCCCCGGGCGGGCCGCCACCACCAGATGCGTCAGTTCGAAAAGCCGTTGATATTCCTTCCAGGTGGAGAGGTCGCGAAAGGAGTCGAGGCCGATGATGAAAAAGAACTCGGCGGCGGGTTGCTCCCGGCGCAGGGCTTCAAGGGTGTGAACGGAATAGCTCTTGCCCGGGCGGCGGTTCTCGATGTCCGAAGCGGCGAAGGCCGGCTGGTCGGCGATGGCCGCTTCGACCATCGCCAGCCGCTGGGCGAAGGGGATGTCCCCGGCCAGGGGTTTGTGGGGCGGGAGGGCGGCGGGGATGAAAAGCACCTGGTCGAGGGCGCAGGCCTCCCGAACCTCCTCGGCGATTCGCAGATGCGCCAGGTGAATGGGATTAAAGGTGCCGCCGAGGATGCCGAGTTTCATAAATCGTCAGGAGTGAGGAGTGAGGGGTGAGGGGTGAGGTCTTTTCTCTTCACGCCTCACCCCTCACCGAATTATTGCCTTATCTGCCCATCGCCCAAGACGATGAACTTGCGCGTGGTCAGATCCTCCAGGCCCATGGGGCCGAAGGAGTGGAGTTTTGTGGTGGAGATGCCGATTTCCGCGCCGAGACCGAGCTGGTTGCCGTCGGAGAAGCGGGTCGAGGCGTTGACCATGACGACGCTGGAGTTGATTTCGCGGATGAAACGCTGGGCGTTGGCGTAGTCGCGGGTGATGATCGTTTCGGTGTGCAGCGAGCCGTAACGGTTGATGTGCTCCGCCGCCTCGTCGAGATCGTCGACTACCTTGACCGCCAGGATCAGATCGAGGTATTCGGCGGGCCAGTCGCTTTCGGTGGCGGGCGTGACGTCCGCCGCGAAGGCGCGCGTCACTTCACAGCCGCGCACCTCCACCCCGGCCTGACGCAGGGCGGCGACGATGCGCGGGACGAAGGTCTCGGCGATATCCTTGTGGATGAGCAAGGTTTCCAGGGCGTTGCAGACTCCGGGGCGCTGAGCCTTGGCATTGAGGCAGATCTTCTCGGCCATATCGAAGTCGGCACTGGCGTCGACAAAGGCGTGACAGACCCCTTTGTAATGCTTGATCACCGGAATCCGCGAATTTTCGCTGACGAAGCGGATCAGCCCTTCACCGCCGCGGGGGATGATCAGGTCGATTTCCTCTTCGAGCTTGAGCAGTTCGAGGACCGCCGTGCGGTCGGTGGTGGCGACCACCTGCAGGGCGGCGGCGGGCAGACGCATTTTCCGCAGCACATCCTTGAGCAGGGCGCCGATGGCGGTGTTGGAGTGGATCGATTCGGAGCCGCCGCGCAGGATCACGGCGTTGCCGCTTTTCAGGCAGAGGCCGGCGGCATCGGCGGTGACGTTGGGACGGGATTCGTAGACGATGCCGATGACTCCGAGGGGAATGCGCATGCGCCCGACCTGGATGCCGTTGGGACGGCGCCACATGCCGGTGATTTCGCCGACCGGATCGGGCAGGGCGGCGACCTCCCGCAGGCCGTCGGCCATGGCCTTGATGCGCTCCTCGTTGAGGGCCAGGCGATCGATCATCGCCGGAGCCAGATCACGTTCCCGCGCTGCTGCCAGGTCCTGTTCGTTCGCCTCAATGAGCTGTTCCGAACCCCCTTCGAGAGCGGCGGCCATGCGCGCGAGCAGGTCGTTCTTGACGGCGGAGGAAAGGTTGGCCATGACCCGGCCGGCCTCTTTGGCCTCCCGGGCCAGTTGCAGCATTTCGTTGCGAATGGTCATCGTCGTCTCCTTGGGCGTGGCGTTGCGGTCAGCTTTCCTCGGCGGGCGTGAGGGGCTGGTCTTTCAGTACCAGATTGTCCCGGTGAACCACCTCGTCGCCATATTTATAGCCGAGAATCGTTTCGATTTCTGAGGTTTTCTTGCCCATGATGCGCAACAACTCGGCCAGGGAATAGTTGATCACCCCCTTGGCGAATTCTTCTCCGTCCGGGCCGCACAGGCGCACCGCATCCCCCCGGTCGAAGCCCCCTTCGACGCCGCGAATCCCCGAAGGGAGCAGGCTCTTGCCCCGCTCGACGATGGCGCTGACGGCGCCGCTATCGAGCAGCAGCTTGCCGCGCGGTTTCTTGGTGAAGGCGATCCAGTGTTTTTTCGCGGCCATGCGGTTGCTGGCCGGGAGAAAGTAGGTGCCGACCGGGTCGCCGTCGAATAGCCGACCGAGCATCCCCGCCTCGCGGCCGTTGAGAATGACCGTGCCAACGCCATAGAGGGCGGCGCGCTTGGCGGCCCGAACCTTGGTGGCCATGCCGCCGGTGCCGACGTCGCTGCCGGAGCCACCGGCCATCGCCTCGATCTCCTCGGTGATGCGCGGCACTTCATGCAGCAGTCGGGCCTCCGGGTTGTCGCGGGGGTCGCTGTCGTAAAGACCGTCCACATCCGAGAGGATGACGAGCAGGTTGGCTTCGATCAGATTGGTGACCATGGCCGAAAGATTGTCGTTGTCGCCGAAGCGGATCTCGTCGACCACGACCGTGTCGTTTTCGTTGATGATCGGCAGCACGTTGTAGTCGAGCAGGGTCATCAGGGTGTTGCGGGCGTTGAGATAGCGTCGCCGGTTGGCGAGGTCGTCCCGGGTCAGCAGCACCTGCGCGACCTTGTGGTCATGCCGGTGAAAGGCCTCTTCGTAAAAGCTGATCAGGCGGCTCTGGCCGATGGCGGCGGCCGCCTGTTTCAGGGGGATGGTGCGGGGGCGGCCGACGATGCCGAGATCCCCCTTGCCGGCGGCTACCGCTCCGGAGGAGACCAGCGCCACTTCGTAGCCGCGCTTGCGCAGTTCGATGAGATCCCGACTGAGCTGTTCGATGGCCTGGCGGTCGAGGCCGTCGCCGTTGGAGAGGACACCGCTGCCGACCTTGACGACAACGCGCTTGACATGGGAGAGAAGATTTTTTCGCATGATCGGGATGGCTTGCCTCGGGATAAAAAGGGCTCCGGCGGACGGCGGGCGCCATCTTACCTTTCCGGCGAAAGAACTGTCAAGGCAGCTCCGGCGGATCTTCCGGTGCCTCTTCCCGGCGCAGGCGTTCCAGTTCCAGGCCGACGGCCTCGACCAGCGCCCGGGTGCCGTCGCCGGTGGCGGCGGAGAGGGGGAACACCCGGTAGCCCCGCGCCTCGAAGTAGGGAACCAGCTCGCTCAAGCATTCGCGGACTTCGGTGATGTCCTGCTTGGTCAGCACCACGAACTGCTGCTTGGCGAGGAGTTCGGGGTCGTGCCGCTCCAGTTCGCGGTTGATGATTTCGAAATTTTCGATGGGATCCCCTTCCTGCATGGAAGAGGCGTCGACTAGGTGCAGAAAGAGATTGGTCCGCTCCACATGGCGCAGAAAGCGAGTGCCGAGCCCGTGCCCTTCGCTGGCGCCCTGGATGAGGCCGGGGATATCGGCCATGACGAAGGATTTATAGCCGCCGTAGGCAACCACGCCGAGGTTGGGGATCAACGTGGTGAAGGGATAGTCGGCGATCTT
>DIVU01000335.1 GCA_002423365.1 Desulfuromonadaceae bacterium UBA6124
CCCAACGTTTCGCTCGTCGACCTGGTGGTGGAAACCGAGAAGGCAACCAGCGTCGCCGAAGTCAACGCCGCCCTGAAAAAGGCCTCCGAAGGGGCGCTCAAGGGGATTCTGGAGTTCTGCGAGGAGCCGCTGGTTTCCTGCGACTTCAATGGCTGCCCCGCCTCCTCGACGGTCGATGCCGACTCCACCAACGTCATCGGCGGCACCATGGTCAAGGTCATGTCCTGGTACGACAACGAGTGGGGCTACTCCAACCGGGTGCTCGACCTGGTCAATTTCATCGCGGCCAAGTAACCCCCTTCCGCCAAATCTATAAAGGGCAGGATCGCTTGATCCTGCCCTTTGTTTTACCTATCCCCCTTGGAGACTTCACGATGTTCAACAAAGTGACCGTTCAGGATCTGGATCTCAAAGGCAAGCGGGTCTTCTGCCGGGTCGACTTCAACGTCCCCCTCGACGAACAGCGTACCATTACCGACGATACCCGGATCGTCGCCGCCCTGCCGACCATCCGCCACATCGTGGAGCAGGGCGGCCGACTGATTCTCGCCTCCCATCTCGGCCGCCCCAAGGCTCAGGTCAACCCCAAGTACAGCCTGGCGCCAGTCGCGCCCTACCTCTCCAAACTTCTCGACCGCAAAGTGAGCATGGCGACCGACTGTATCGGTCCGGAAGTGGAAAAAATGGTCGCGGCCATGCAGGACGGCGACATCCTGTTGCTGGAAAATGTTCGCTTCCATGCCGGTGAGGAAAAGAACGACCCCACCTTCGCCGGCCAACTCGCGGCTCTTGGGGAGATCTACGTCAACGACGCCTTCGGTGCCGCCCATCGCGCCCACGCTTCCACCGAAGGGGTGGCTCGGTTACTCAAACCGGCGGCCGCGGGTTTTCTCATGGAAAAGGAACTGCGCTATCTAGGCCAAGCCCTGGCCGCGCCGAAGCGCCCCTTTGTCGCTGTTCTCGGGGGCGCCAAGGTCAGTGACAAGATCACCGTCATCGAGAACCTGCTCGGCAAGGTCGATGCGCTGCTGATCGGCGGCGGCATGGCTTATACTTTCCTCAAGGCCCAGGGGATCGCCATCGGCAAATCCCTGGTCGAAGAAGACCGCCTTGATTTGGCTCGGGAGCTGCTGGCCAAAGCCGAAGCGCGGAAGGTGCGGCTGATGCTCCCCGTCGACCACGTCATGGCCGCCGAGTTCAAGGCGGACGCCGAGGCGGTCGTATCCGAGGGCGTCGCCATCCGTGAAGGGTTGATGGCCCTGGACATCGGTCCCAAGAGCATCGTCGCCTACACCGAGGTACTTAAAGGCGCTGCCACCGTCGTCTGGAACGGTCCGATGGGGGTCTTCGAATTTCCCGCCTTCGCCGCCGGCACCATGGCCGTCGCCCGGACTTTGGCCGAAACGGACTGCCTTTCCATCATCGGCGGCGGCGACTCGGTGGCGGCCGTCAACCAATCGGGACTGGAAGACCGCATGACCCACATTTCCACCGGCGGCGGCGCCTCCCTGGAGTTCCTCGAAGGTCGGGAACTCCCCGGCGTTACCGCCCTCACGGATAAAACCTGATTGATTATGGGCCGGGACATCAGCCGGCCCCTGTCTCCTTCCCCCAAGGGATATTCACGGAGGATTTTCATGCGCAAGCCCATGATCGCCGGCAACTGGAAGCTGCACAAAACCATCGGCGAAGCCCTCGACCTGGCCTCCGCCCTCAAGCAGGAAACCTCGGAGGTCGACGATATCGACATCGTCATCGCCCCGGTCTTCACCTCTCTGGCCAAGGTCGCCGAGCAACTGGTCGGTTCGAATATCGCCTTGGCCGGACAAAACTGCCATCCGGCCGCCAGCGGAGCTTTTACCGGCGAGGTTTCCCCGTCCTTGCTGCGGGACGCCGGCTGCCGTTACTGCATCGTCGGCCACTCAGAACGGCGTCAGCTTTTCGGCGAGACCGACGCTTTCATCAACGAAAAAGTGCGGTCCCTGCTTGCTGCGGGACTGGGCGTCATCTTCTGTATCGGCGAAACCCTGGATGAGCGGGAAGACGACCAGATGTACGAGGTCCTCGCCACTCAGGTGCGCGAAGGCTTGCGCGACATCACCACCGAGCAGATGTCCCAGGTGGTGGTCGCCTACGAGCCGGTCTGGGCAATCGGCACCGGCAAGACCGCCAGCAACCAGCAGGCCGAGGAAGCCCATGCCTTTGTTCGCGGACTGCTCCGGGGCCTGTATAGCGAAGAAGTTGCCGAGAGCACGCGTATTCTTTACGGCGGTAGCGTCAAACCGGACAACGTCGACGGCCTCATGGCGCAGATGGATGTGGACGGCGCCCTGGTCGGCGGCGCCAGCCTCAAGGCCGATGACTTCCTGCGGATCATTTGCTTCCGGCGAAGCCCCTCCGCAGAAGATTAATGCTTTGCGGAACGCGCGAATCGTGATACTATCCACGGTCTTGTTTGAACGCCATCTCAAGGAGCTTGACCAATCATGACCACTTTTCTCATCGTGTTGCATATCATCGTCTGCCTGGCCCTGATCGCCATTGTCCTGCTGCAAGGGGGCAAGGGCGCCGAAATGGGCGCCTCCTTCGGCGCCGGTGGCAGCCAGACGGTCTTCGGAGCCGCCGGCGGCCAAAGCTTCATGGGCAAACTGACCGCTGCGGCGGCCATCATCTTCATGCTCACCAGCCTCACCCTCGCCTACTTCTACGGCCAACCCGGCGGCGACAGCATTATGCCCTCCAGTGTCATGACCGCCACCCCCCAGGCCGAGCCCGCTGCCGCCACCCAACCGGCGGCGGCAGGCACCGTTACTCCGCCTTCTGAAGCGGCCGCCACGGTCCCCGCGCCCACGACCGGCGAGGCCGCTTCCCAGGCCGTTTCCGAAGCCGAAAAAAAATAACGACGCACCGATTTAATGTTGACACTAACAGCCTGAATCAGTATAAATACATCCGCTTCGCCGAAGTGGTGGAATTGGTAGACACGCCATCTTGAGGGGGTGGTGGCCAATTGGTCGTGCGAGTTCGAGTCTCGCCTTCGGCACCAAAAAAAGAGCAACCCGCGATCTTTGATCGCGGGTTTTTTTCTGCTTAAAAACCGATTTTCGCCAAGCGACGCTCAACCGCCCCGCCTGAAAAAGAAAACCGCCTTTGATGAGCGCGGACTTTAAATTTTACCTTGATTTCCAGCCATGCCTTTAGTAGTATCCCCACATTGCACCCCTGGTTCCCCAAAAAAACCAGGGGTTTTAGCCCCGTGATACCCCTCCTTCACGGGGCATTTTTTTGTCTACCGCCTTACATCCTCCCCCCCCTTGCCAAAGTCTACTCAATTGCTAGACTCAGGAAAACCATCTTCCTGGAGACGGCATGCCTAAATCCCCCCTCGATCCCTCTGTTGCCCCCCGGGTCACCCTCGCCAACCGTCTCGCCGAGGAAAAGAGTCCCTATCTGCTGCAACACGCGCATAATCCGGTCCACTGGCAACCCTGGGATGAGTCGGCCTTCGCCTTGGCACGGGAAAGCAACCGGCCGGTCTTCCTTTCCATCGGCTACGCGACCTGTCACTGGTGCCACGTCATGG
>DIVU01000131.1:0-229 GCA_002423365.1 Desulfuromonadaceae bacterium UBA6124
AATATCGCCAGTCCGGCCTCCAACTCGGGGCCACGCAATTCCTCGGCCATACCCATGACCGTGGCGGCGGCCGCCTGGCTGAAGTCGGTCACCTGGTTGCCGCGATTGTCCATCAGCAAAGAGACGTGAGGGTTCCCGGCCAGATTGGCCCATTTACGGGTGGATCGGAGCGTGGCGAAATACAGCCGGCGCAAGTCCGGGGTGACGGCGACCGCCACCAGACTGGTGT
>DIVU01000131.1:261-1697 GCA_002423365.1 Desulfuromonadaceae bacterium UBA6124
TCGCAGCTCCATAACCGTCAACGGAAGACGGGTGCCGGTCGGAAATATCTTCATATCAACGTTCTCTCAGCAGATTACGCTTGAGCTTTTCATCGATCGGGTCGCGCCCCAGCCAGATGCCGAAATAGGCGGCGGCGAAATCGGCTCCCTCGATGACGATCAGCGGACTGCCGTTCAGGGCGAGTTCCGTTCCCCGCCCCGGCAGATAGGTCAGGGAGTAGCGATCCCCGGGCTTGACATCCCGGTAGGCGGCATTGAGCTTGTCGAGGCGCCCTTGCAGCCGGGAAAGTTCCGCCGAAGTCTGGTTGCGGGCGAGAACCGGCGCGGCCCCCTTGTCGAAATCCGGCCCCTGGATCGACACCAGATAGCTGAGCTCAAGACGTTTCGGCACTTCGGAGAGGACCGCTTCATCCTTGACCCCCTCCGGCAGGTAGAGGGCCGCCACGTAGGCCTTTATCACCTTCAGATAGCGCAGCAATGCCGCATTGCGCAGCGGCACCGCCTTTCCCCCGATGATGGCGCTGTCGGCAAAGGTAATATTTTCAACAGTCAGGGCGTTCGCGGGGGAGGGGATCATGACATTGAGCGCCAGCAGCATAAAACAAAAGACCCAGCCACGGCGGTGGCAAAGAGTTTTCAAGTGTGAGAACATACCCCTGGGTTGAGTCATCCGGTCATTCCCCTTCGAAGGCTGCATCAGGTGTGTTCGAACTGAATGATGAGGTCGAGTCCTATGCGTTTTGGTTTATGCTGCCTGTTCAAGGATGAGAACATTTCCTTCCGCACGACTACCGCCAAAGCGCTGCGCGCCATGCCTCGGAGCGAACAGCTCCTTAAGCTTTCCGCCATCTGTCATGACAATGCCCGCAATCTGCTGCAAGCCGTGCAAGCCTGTCACGATCTCGGCATCGGTGCCTTTCGCATCATGTCGCCACTCTTCCCGCGCATGACCCATCCTGAAGTGGGCTACGAACTGGACGAACTCCCGGAAGGGGATGCCGTCAGGCACCTGCTGGACGCGACCAGGATCCTTGCCCGTCGGCATGACCTCCGCCTCAGCTTTCATCCTGACCAGTTTGTCGTATTGTCCTCGCCGCATCCAGCGGTGGTCGCCAGTTCAATCCGCGAACTGGAGTACCAGGCCTGCCTGGCCGAGGCAGTGGGAGCGGATGTCGTCAATGTCCATGCCGGAGGCGTCTATGGCGACAAGCGGATGGCGCTGGAAAGATTCTATCAGGCTTTCGCCGATCTGCCTGAAACCGTCAGAACCCGGCTGACGCTGGAGAATGATGACCAAAGCTACAGCGTGCGCGATCTGTTGCCGACCTGCGCGCGGCTTTCCATTCCCCTCGTGTATGATGTTCACCATCACCGCTGTCATCCGGACGGCCTGTCCATCGAGGAGGCGACCCAACTGGCGGCGGAAACCTGGCGGA
>DIVU01000131.1:1733-2709 GCA_002423365.1 Desulfuromonadaceae bacterium UBA6124
CGGACCATGACGGTCGATATCGAAGCCAAAGCCAAGGAACTGGCGGTGGTTAAGTTGATGACGGAATTGAAAAGCGGCAAGGATCAATGATCGTGAGAAAGCCGACAGGCCATTAAGTACCCCTGGAACGCCCTCTCATGCGTGGGGCCCGTGTCCCTTTTAATTCGCTGGACTTCCCCATGACGCTCATCTACGATGCGCCCACATTCGATGGTTGCGGCAAAGGAAAGCGGACGGCGGGCATGTCAGGGCGAACCCTCTCACAGCACAATCTTTCACGGGCAGTCCTCCTCTGGACCTGGCTGGTCGTTGCCTTCAGTCTGGCCCTGGGTTCGGCCTTCCCCCCCGCGCCCTCCCATCTGTCCGGCCACTGCGACACCCTCGCCACCCCCACGGCTGCGCTGGAGTTGGTGGCGACACCTACGCAGAAATCCACCTCAATTCAGCCCCTCATCAAGGGGTTCATTGTTCTTCCCGCAATTGGGATCTGTATTACCGATTCCAAGGCAGCGCTCCCGTGCCCTCTCTGGGACGATGCCCCTTCGCTTCTTCTCCCAGCCGTCTGGCAGTCTCCGTCCCTTCCCCGCCCTCCCCCCAGCGCATAATCCCAAGTCTGTAGGCCAGTTCGCGACAACTCGCAAACAGGGAAAGCCCCTTGGCGCCTGCCGTCGGTAGGCGGTGTATTCCTGCGCCCTTTGGGCGTGCGTGATCCGTCCTCTGCCGGCGAGAATCGCCTTCGTTGGCATCTCGATCATCGTGCCCCTTTTTGCCTTCGACCTGTTGCCGCCGGGGCACGCTTTCGACCCCTCGGTAACGGTCCGGGAGACTCTATGCAAATCATCAACCCCAAAAGTAATTTCGATTTTGTCGGCAAAAACCGCATCGCCGTCATTCTGTGTCTGCTGGTGATCCTCGCCGGCGCCCTGTCCCTGGTCCTCAAGGGCGGCCCCAGCTACGGCGTCGACTTTTCCGGCGG
>DIVU01000229.1 GCA_002423365.1 Desulfuromonadaceae bacterium UBA6124
GGAAGTCCCGTACCGCCCGACGCAGGATGCCTTCGCCGCTGCCGTGCACGACCTCGACCTGGCTCTGGTGATGGAGCAGGGCGTCGTCGAGAAAGCGGTCGAGCAACAGCAAGGCATCTTCGACCCGCTTGCCGACCAGCAGCAACCGGGGAGAAAANNCTGAAACTTTCGAGCTGGGCCAGGGGCAGGCGCAGCTTCTTCCCCTGGATCGACAGCTCGACGCTCTCGCCGTCGCGGCGCAGCACTTCCCCTTCAGCGTTCAGGGCGGGGATGCGCAGCAATTCGCCGATTTGCACCTCGCGGGGGGCTTGGCCCCGGCGCGTCGGTTCCGGGCGCAGCTCGTTCAGCCCTTCGCGCACCTCCCGCAATTCGGCGGTCAGCCGCGCCTGCCCACGGGCATCGACGGCGGCGGAGCCGGCCTCGCGCAGCACCTCCTTGAGCTTTCGTTCCGCCTCCCGCACCAGTTCTTCGCCGCGCCGGGTCGCCTGATCGAGCAGCTTGCGCTTCTGCTCTTCCAATTCGTGCAGCAGCTTCCGGCGTTTTTCCCGTTCCTGTTCGGCCCGGCGTTTCAGCGTCGTCGCCTCCGCCAGTTCCCGGTCGAGGTCCTTGCGTAGCCGATTCAGTTCCTCGAGGAGCTCCAACCCCTCCCGTTCCCCCTGACCGAGATAGTTCGAGGCGCGCTCCAGCACCTCCTCGGGGATGCCGAGCCGGCGGGCGATGGTGAAGGCGTTGCTGGCGCCGGGGATACCGTAGTGCAGCCGGTAGGTCGGCGCCAGGGTCCGGCGGTCGAACTCGACGGCGGCATTTTCCACCCCTGCTTGCAGATGAGCATAGCCCTTGACCAGATTCAGGTGGGTGGTCACCACCGTCCGTGCCCCGCGCCGCCGCAGACTGTCGAGGATCGCCATGGCCAGCGCCCCGCCCTCGGCGGGGTCGGTGCCGGTGCCGACTTCATCCATCAGCACCAGGGAATTGCCGTCGGCCTCTTCGAGAATGCGACCGATGCGACGCAGGTGGCCGGAGAAGGTCGAGAGATTTTCTTCAATGCTCTGTTCGTCGCCGATGTCGGCGAAGACCCGGTCGAAGAGCCCGATACGGCTGTCGGGATGACAGGGGATCGGCAGCCCCGAGCGGACCATCAGGGCGAGCAGGCCGATGGTTTTCAGCGCCACCGTCTTGCCGCCGGTGTTGGGGCCGCTGATGACCAGGGTGTCGGCCGCTTCGCCGAGAAGCAGGTCGACCGCCGTCACCGGCTGCTCGCGCTTGCGCCCGTCGGGATGAAAGAGCAGCAGCGGATGCTTCGCCTGGCGCAGTTCCAAGAGGGGCGTCGCCGCCAGGCGCGGCGCCACGGCGTCGCAAGCGCGGGCGAAGAGCCCAGCGGCTGAGCGCAGGTCGAAGTGGGCGAGGAGTTCCTGGTTGCGTCCCAGGTTCTCTGCCTCGCGCCGTACCTGTTCCGCGAGGCGGCGCAGGATGCGCTCCTCCTCGCGCTTCTCCTCCCGTGCCAGGCTGTGCAGTTCGTTGTTCCGCTCCAGCACCGCTACCGGCTCGACGAAGAGGGTCTGGCCGCTGGCCGACTCGTCGTGGATGAAGCCCTTGACCTGGCCGCGATGATCGGCCCGCACCGGTAGCACATAGCGACCGTTGCGCTCGGTGATGAGGCGCTCCTGAAAGGCTCCGGCCAGTTTCTCCGCGGCCAGCAGGTCTTCCAGCACCCGCTTGATGCGTCCGCGCAGCTGGCGGATCTGTTGGCGCAGGTCGCCGAGTTCGAAGGAGGCGCCGTCGAGGATCTCCCCCCGCGGGCCGATGCTCCGGCGGATTTCTCGCTGCAGTTCCCGCTGTGGCTCCAGCAGGGCGGCTCGCTCGGCGAGAAGGGGCGCCCGCTCCCGATCACTGAAGTAGTTACGGGTGTCGCGGGCCGCTTCGATGCTGGAAAGGACATCGAGCAGCACTTCCGGGAGCAGGAAGGTGCCTTCGGCGTGCAGTTGGCGCAAGGCGTCGCGCAAGTCGCGGCAGCCGCTCAGGGGCGGGCGCCCCTGGCCTGCGAGGAGCGCCGTCATCTCCGTGGCTTCGGCCAGGGCCGTCGCTACCTCGTCCCGCTCCGTCAGAGGCGCCAGGGCGAGGACGCGATCCTTGCCCGGCGCGCTCAGGGTGAACCCGGCCAGCAGTTGGGCGATTTTATCGAATTCGAGAACCCGCAGGCTCGCTTCAATCATCTCTTTGCCGGCATTTCTCTTAGATTCCGGTCTTTTCCGCTGTCGCGGGGGGCTGCCCCTGGCGTGTGTCCAGGGCCTTGACGCTCCCCTGGAAGACCGTCCGACCGAGCTGGACGAAGGGCGGGGCCAGCTCGGAATGCTCCAGCAGACGGCCTAGGGGGCCGGGGAGCTGGATCAGGGAAACGCCGAAAAGCACCACCGCCAGCAGCAGTCCTCCCTGTGCCAGCCCGAAAAGACCCCCGGCGACGCGGTTGAAACCGCCGAGGAAGAGTAGCTTGACCATCTTCGACAGCAGATAGCCGAGGACCGCGAAGAGCAGCACAGTCGCCAGGAAGACCAGCAGAAAGGCGGCGATGTTGCAGGCCGGCAGGGGCAATTTGAAGGATTGGGCGAGGCTATAGGCCATCGGTGCGTAAAAGCGGAAAGCCAGAAAGGCCCCGAGCAGCAGGCCGATGAGGGAACAGAGTTCCTTGAGCAGGCCGCGCAACAGACCCTTGAGCAGAAAGGCTCCGAGAATGCCGAGAATCGCGATGTCGATGCCGTTCATGCCGCCGTCCGTCTCAGGCCAACCGGGCCTTGACCAGCTCGCTCACCATCCGGCCGTCGGCGCGACCGACGGTCTTGGCGCTGACGATCTTCATCACCTTGCCCATGTCCCGGGCCGAAGCCGCGCCGGTTTCAAGCACCGCCGCTTCGATGATCACTTTGAGTTCTCCTTCGTCGAGCTGGCTGGGGAGGAACTCCTGGATCACCGCCAGTTCCTGCTCTTCTTTTTCGGCGAGATCGACCCGATTGCTTTCCCGGTAGATCTGGGCCGACTCCCGGCGCTGCTTGACCAGGGTCGAGAGCACCCCGATCACCGCCTGATCGTCGAACTCCTGCCGGGCCTCGATCTCCTTGTTCTTGATCGCGGTCTTGACCAGGCGGATGGCATTGAGACGCAGAGAATCCTTGGCCCTCATGGCCTCTTTCATGGCGGTGTTCAATTGTTCTTGCAGACTCATGGGCGGTTCCTTTTGAATGCGAAAAGAGCTTTTAAACTCGCCGCGCTTGCCGATTATTTGTCCCGGCTTTCCTTCTCCTCGATGCCGCTCATGCCGAAGCGGCGGCGCAGCTCGGCGTAGACCCGCTCCGGCGGCAGGTCATAATAACCGAGGAGGATCAAGGTATGGAAGAAGAGGTCGGCGGCTTCGTAGACCACCTCCTCGGGGTTGCCTCCCTTGCCGGCGACGGCGGTCTCGGTGGCTTCCTCGCCGATCTTGCCGAGAATCTTGTCCAGCCCCTTGGCGAAGAGGGAGGCGACGTAGGATTTTTCCGTCGGATTCTGGCGGCGTTCCTGGATGACGTGATAAACCGCGTCGAGGATGTCCTGGCGACCGTAGATGGCCGCCGCGTCGACCTGCTTCTCGCCGACGGTGCGCGCGCCGCCCTCGTCCCAGACCCGGTAAAAACAGGAGTGATGGCCGGTGTGACAGGCGGCCCCTTCCTGCTCGACGGTGAGCAGCAGGCAGTCGCCATCGCAGTCGAAGCGGATTTCCCGCACCGTCTGCACATGCCCGGAACTCTCCCCCTTCATCCACAGCTTGCGCCGCGAGCGGGAATAGTAGTGGACCTTGCCGGTCTGGACCGTCAGATCGACCGCCTCGGCATTCATGTAGGCCAGCATCAGTACCTCGCCGGTCGCGGCGTCGCGGGTGATGGCGGGGATCATCCCCTGGGCGTCGAATTTGAGTTGGGCGGAAAGGGACATCGGTGCTCCAATTTAAATGCGTAGGGGCGACCCATGGATCGCCCGGGCGAGGCATGCCTCTCCCCTACCGAAGAGGTTCGATAACCGTTATAACCGCACCGGCACGCCGTGCTGGCGCAGATACTCCTTGCACTCGCCGATGCTGTGTTCGCGGAAATGGAAGATGCTGGCGGCCAGGGCCGCGCTCGCCCCGCCTTCGACCAGCCCTTCGCGGATGTGTTCGAGGTTGCCGACGCCGCCCGAGGCGATCACCGGGATTTTCACCCGGTCGCTGACGGCGCGGGTCAGGGGGATGTCGTAGCCGTCCTTGGTGCCGTCCTTGTCCATGGAGGTGAGCAGGATCTCGCCGGCGCCGAAATTTTCCATGCGCGCCGCCCATTCGAGCACGTCGATGCCGGTGCCGTTGCGGCCGCCGTGGGTGTAGACCTCCCAGCGGGCCGGGTCGGCGCCGGGCATCCGGCGGGCATCGATGGCCACCACGATGCACTGGGAGCCGAAGCGCTCGGCGGCCTCGCGGACGAATTCGGGGCGATGCACGGCGGCGGTGTTGATCGAAACCTTGTCCGCCCCGGCATTGAGCAGGTTGCGGATATCGGCGATCTCCCGCACGCCGCCGCCGACGGTGAGCGGCATGAAGACCCGCTCGGCGGTACGCGCCACCACATCGAGAATGATGCCGCGCTTGTCGCTGGAGGCGGTGATGTCGAGAAA
>DIVU01000093.1 GCA_002423365.1 Desulfuromonadaceae bacterium UBA6124
CGGCCTTCTGGTAGGCGAAGCCGGGACGGTAGATGACGCGCAGGCCTTGCAGCGCGGCCTGGGCCAGCAAACGGGTGTCGGCGGTGGGTTCCAGGGGGAGATGCAGGCACCGTTGGTATTGGGGAAGATCGGCGCGAAAGGCGTTGGTCTGGACGAAAACCCCGACCGATCCGGCCACCAGGCCTTGCCGACGCAGCTTCTCGGCGGCGCGGGTGGCGTAGGCGGTGACCGCTTCCTCCAGCGGGGCGAACTCGGTAATCAGTTGGCCGAAGGAGCGGGAGGAGAGGATTTGCTTGCGTGGTGCCGGTCCGGCGGCCAGGGGGTAGCAGAGTTCGCCGTTGAGTTCCCGTACAGTGCGCTCCAAAGTGACGCTGAAGGCCTTGCGGATGCGTCCCGGCGCCGCCCGTTTCAGGTCGAGGGCGGTATGGATGCCGAGATCCTGGAGTTTGGCGGAAATCCGACCGCCGACGCCCCAGACCTCGGAGACCGGCGCCCAGGCGAGGAGGGCGTCGATTTCGGCGGGGGAGAGTTCCCCGAGGGCGCAGACTCCGGCGAACTCGGAGCGTTTCTTGGCACAATGGTTGGCGAACTTGGCCAGGGTCTTGGTCGGGCCGAGGCCGACCCCCACGGCAATCCCCACCAGTCGTCGCACCTCGTCACGAATTTTTCTACCACAGGCTCCCGGCGAAGGCTGGGCGCCGGAAAGATCGAGAAAACACTCGTCGATGGAGTAGACCTCCTGCCTGGGGCTGAAACCGGCGAGCACCTTCATCACCCGCGCCGAGAGATCGCCGTAGAGGGCGTAATTGCTGGAGAGGGCGACGATGCCGTGGCTGCGGGCGAGGGCCGTCAGGGTATGCCAGGGGGCGGCCATGGGGATGCCCAGCGCTTTCGCCTCGGCGGAGCGGGCGATGACGCAGCCGTCGTTGTTGGAGAGGACGACCACCGGCTTGCCGATGAGCCGCGGCTGGAAGAGCTGCTCGCAGGAGGCGTAGAAGTTGTTGCAGTCGATCAGGGCGAGGGGCACAGGCGATGGATGGCCCAGCGGACCACCCCCCAGACGTTGACTTCGCCGTATTCCTCACGGGCCAGGACGCGCAGCTCGCGCAGCACGAACTCGCCGTCGGCCACGGCCACGACGATGTGCCCCGGTTGCGGCGCGACGGAGCGGTCCACCACCAGCAGATCTCCGTTAACGATTCCCGCCTCGGCCAGCGCCGGCCCCGCCGCCCGGAAGAAGAAAGTCGCCTCGGGATGGTCGATGAGGCTGCGGTCGAGGCTGATACCGAGTTCCAGGTAATCCGCCGCCGGGGAGGCGAAGCCGGTCGGCTCCAACCGGGACGAGGGTGGCTCAACGCCACCGTCGCGAATCATGCCGATCCCTTGCGCAGCCGCCGGGCCAGGCCGGTGACCACCCCCACCAGGGTCAGTTCCCCCTCGGGGCGGATGTCGGCGAACTCCCGGTTTTCCGGATGCAGCAGCCAGCCCGCGCTGTCCCGCAGCAGCCGCTTCACCGTCAGTTCGCCATCCACCAGCGCCACCACGATCTCCCCCGGCGCCGTTTGCGTCTGGCGCTCGACGATCACCACATCCCCATCAAAAATATTCGCCTCGCGCATCGACTCCCCGCGCACCTTGACCAGCAGGGTGCGCGACGGGGTATCGACCAGCAGATCGTCGAGCAGCAGGGCCGTCATCCCCGCCTCCACATCGGCGGTCGGAGTCCCCGCCTGCACCGCCTGCCGCGCCAGCTGCCGCTCGAAAAAGCGCCGGGCCGGCACCCAGGCGCCATCCGGCGTGCGTTCCAGAAACTCCGCCCGCCGCAACCGCTCCAGCACCTTCCCCGCCGCCGACCGGGAAGCCAGCCCCCAAAGGGCGCAGAGCCGTTCGTAGGAAGGAATCGTCTTCCAGCGGGCGAAGTAGTCTTGCAGGCGAGCGAGATATTCGGGATCGGATTGGGGGGTGCGCATGGGGGGCTCCTGGTGTACGGGTGTTCTCTGGAGTGACTATAGAGAACATTTGTGCGCTTTTCAAGGGGGATGTGCGGAGGCGGGAGAGGGGGAGGGCGGATATCCGCTTTTGCTGCTGCGCGGGCGGTTATTTCGGCCAGCGGTCGATGGCGGGACGTGTCCAATCAATCCGCATGGCTTTTGCCCCAGCGGCCCAGTTCGGCGACGGCTTCATCGTGGCTGACGAGCTCGCCACGATCCGCTGCGTCGATTCCTTCCTTGATGGCGGCGACTTGCCATTCCTGAAGGGCGAGGAACTCTTCGATCGCCTGGGCGGCAAGAAAGGATTTCGAGCGGTTGGTGGCTTGCGCGAGATTTTCGAGGCGCTCGGCCACGGGATCGGAGAGGCGGACGGAAACGAGAGATTGTTTCTTCATAAAAGCACCTACTTGTAATAATCATCATCTTTTTTGAAGATACTCGTCCGGTTGGCCGGCTTCAAGCGCCGAAAAGGGAAATTGACAAGACTTAAGGGAGGGGCTATAAAAAACGTCTCTAATATGTGATGGTTCCGTTTTGGTTGGTCGAGGGGGTAACGTGAAAAACTCCGATTGATCCTAAAAAAGCCGCCAGTTTCGGATTTCTTGCCGAACAGGTGGCTTTTTTCTTTGCGGGCAACGGGGTTGAAGCAGCAATCAGGGTTCAGCCTTCAAAATTGACAAAGAGGATGACAGCGCTGAAAGCGGTCATCGATGAGATGACTTGGCAACTTGGAAGCCTGACCCTTTCCCTCATTGTGACCCGTTCCCTCTTTGCATATCACCAATGTTATGTGCATTATGGAAAATAAAGAAATAATAAATCTTGAGAAAGAGATCGAATCCTACAAAGAGGCATTTGATCTTTACTGGAATCTGGAAGAGATCCAAAGGTGGAAATCCATCTTTGTTTCCACCACCAATAAAACCAGGAATATCCTTCATTCTGGCCTTGACTGGGAGATAAAGATCCATGCTCTACGAGATATACTATATTTCTTCGCCCCGAGAATGGGATCTTTTAAAGAAGATTGCCCTGAGGAATTGTGGGGAAAGGCCCATAAACTGACTTCCTCCACCATTGATTACCTGCGGTATTGCTGGAAAATGGCGGGGAATGAAACCTATTTTGTTCCCTCAAATGAGTTATTTTCTGTGGGGCAAAAAGTGCATTTGGTTAAAGGTCAGTTAATGCACCTTGGGTTTGGAGGCTACAAGGAGATCGCAGATTTCGAAGAAATTCATGCTTACGAAATAATAGAGATTACCGGCAATGACATCTCAAGCATGCCTACTTATAACATCAAGTTCGGTAGCACAATCAGAAACGCTAGACACAATTCAATTGAAAAAGTCAGCACATAACCATTCGCTGCACTCGGACGGTTGACACATGGGTGCTCCTCGAAAAAGTCTCTACAAGGCCGAACCGTCCCGTTGCCGCCGGTGAGCTTCATCGTTAGCAGGAAAAAACAATGCAAATTTTCCTATCTATAATTTCTGCGCTTGGCGTCTTATTTTCTGTTGCCGGAGCGTTTATTGCCGGATGGTATGTAGCAACCGACAAAAATAGAAGCGAATTATTCAAACAACGACTTGCCGCCTATAGAAAACTATCCGGCCAAATATCAAAGGTTTACACGCTCGGCGTTTCTCTCGATACGGTCGAAGTACCAAAAGCAGATCTTGTTTACCAAAAAGAGGCGGCGGCATTATTAAACTTAATCCTGGCTGAAGCATTATTGCTAGATGAACACTCAACAAAGCAGGTATTTAAATTTCTACAAATGAAGCCTGAACAATATTCAAAAAACAAAAAAGAAATAAATGAAATCATCAGCGCGTTCAGAGATGATCTGACATTAAGAAAACTAGACATCATGAACCAATTATCTTCATTATCAGTCGATACCAAAAGGTTGTTACGCAAAGCACAATAAACAAAAATCCTGCTAACCATGCAATCAGCCTGACGGAAAATACGTCTGAGGGACAGCAGCGGACAGCAGCGGGGACGCTCTTAAGAAATTAATTTAACGGCTACTCGCCCGCTGTTGTTAGCCTTCCCAAACATAAAGTCGCCGGGCCACATAAAGTCGCCGGGCCAGGCTTCCAAGTTGACAAGTTGAAGCAGCAAAGATGGGGGGAAGTTGCAAGGGGGGGCGGAAGCTTGCGCTTCCTCTCAAGGCAATCGAACGATTGGAGATCGAACATGGC
>DIVU01000145.1 GCA_002423365.1 Desulfuromonadaceae bacterium UBA6124
TGACGAAGGCTTCGGTGAGATAGGGGAGGAAGAGGCGGACCTTGAGCAGACCGACCTTCTCTCCTTTGCCGGTGAGGTAGTCGACCAGTTCATGCACGGTATCGGCGCCGGAGCCCATCATAACGATGACCTTCTCGGCGTCGGGGGCGCCGACGTAGTCAAAGAGATGGTACTGACGGCCGGTCAGTTTGGCAAACTTGTCCATCTGCGCCTGAACGATGCCGGGCACCTTCTCATAGTAGGCGTTGACCGTCTCGCGCCCCTGAAAGTAGACGTCGGGGTTCTGGGCGGTGCCGCGCATGGTTGGATGGTCCGGCGAAAGGGCGCGGGCGCGGTGGGCGCGCACCAGTTCGTCGCTGATCATGTGGCGCATGTCGTCCTGGGAGAGCGCTTCGACCTTCTGCACTTCGTGGGAGGTGCGGAAACCATCGAAATAGTGGAGGAAGGGGATACGCGACTCCAAGGTCGAAGCCTGGGCGATCAGCGCGAAGTCCATGACTTCCTGCACGTTGTTCGAACAGAGGAAAGACCAACCGGTAGAACGGCAGGCCATGACGTCCGAATGGTCGCCGAAGATCGACAGCGCCTGGGCGGCGATGGCGCGGGCCGAGACATGGAAGACCGTAGGGGTCAGTTCCCCGGCGATCTTGAACATGTTGGGGATCATCAGNNGGGAAGCGGTGAAGGTGGTGGTCAGGGCACCGGCCTGCAGAGCGCCGTGCACGGCGCCGGCGGCGCCCCCTTCGGACTGCATTTCCACCACCTTGGGCACGGTCCCCCAGATGTTTTTCTCGCCGACGGCGCTCTTGGCGTCGGAGATCTCCCCCATGACCGAGGACGGGGTAATGGGGTAGATGGCAATCACCTCGTTGGTGGCATGCGCGACGTGCGCCGCCGCGGTATTGCCATCGATGTTGACCATTTCACGGGACATGAACTTTCCTCCTTTTTCTGTCTTGATTCTCTTCAAGCGAGAAGTTTCGGCAGAGGAATCCGTCTTGATTCCGCCACCGTGTTCTAGAAACCATCAATGGTACAGCCTGCGCGAACCCTTAATGCCCTACCCGCGCCTGCCGGCGTGCAAAAGGACAAACAACGGTATAGAAAAATTCAAAAAACACCCGGAAGGTCAGAGCTCCCGGCGACCTTCCACCGCCCGATGCACGGTAGCCTCATCCACATATTCCAGGTCGCTCCCCAGGGGGATGCCGTAGGCCAGGCGCGTCACTCGCACTCCCAGGGGACGGATCAACTGGGCCAGATAAAGAGCGGTGGCCTCGCCTTCGACGGAAAAGTTCGTGGCGACGAGCACTTCCCGCACCCGTCCATCCTTGAGTCGGTTCAGCAGTTCGGTAATGCGCAGATTCTCGGGGCCGACACCATCCAACGGAGAGAGGGCGCCATGCAGAACATGGTACCTGCCCCGAAAGGAACGACTGCGTTCGACAGCCATGAGGTCCTGCGGTTCTTCCACGACACAGAGGAGAGAATCGTCGCGCCCGGGATCGGTACAGAGCGCGCAAGGATCATGCTCGGTGATGTGAAAACAGGTGGAACAGAAGCGCATCCTGGCCTTGAGATCAAGAATGGCGCCGGCCAGCGCCTCGGCCTCCCCCGGCGGCTGCCGAAGAAGATAAAAGGCCAGCCGGGTCGCGGTTTTGCGACCGATTCCGGGAAACTTGGCCAGTTCGGCGATCAGCCGGGTGAGCGACGGGAGGGAGTCTACCATGAGTTTCTTCGAAAATCCAAGTGTTTAAAATAGCGTTTTATTTATTTTAAGGTCATCAAACTTTTTCACAACAAGCTTTAGAAAAAATAAAAAATGCCGCCCCGCTGCCCCGGGGTATTAAACAAGAAGCCGCCATCGGAATCTCCAACGGCGGCATACTCGGGTCACGGAAGCGGGGCAGGCATCGGCGCGGCTAGAAAAGTCCGGGGATATTCATGCCGCCGGTGATTTTGCCCATCTCCGCCTGCATCATGTCCTGGCTCTTCTTGATCGCCTCGTTCACGGCGGCCAGCACCAGATCCTGCAGCATTTCCACATCCTCGGGATCGACCACGCTCTTTTCGATCTTCAGGGAGAGCAGCTGCTGCTTGCCGTTGACCACGGCCTGCACCATGCCTCCGCCGGCGGTCGCCTCAACTTGCCGCTCCCCCAGATCCTCCTGCAGGCGCGTCATCTTCTGCTGCATCAACTGCGCCTGCTTCATAATATTTCCCAGACCTTTGGACATTGTCCGCTCCTTTTCTGCTATCGCTTACACAACGATCGGTTGAATGCCACAGCGCCGGCGGCGCTGGTGAGTGTGATAACTCCGCCTATACGTAACCTTTGTCGATCGGCAGCACTTCCCGGATTTCCCCGGAAAAGACCTTGACCGCCGCCTGCACCATGGGATGGGCCAGGGCATCCTCGCGCAGCCGCTTGCGGCGATCCGTCTCTTTGGCCTGACGTTCTTCGAGCAGGGAGGGCGGCGCCTGCTGGCGCGTTCCCGCCTCGATCGGCAGCACCCGGATGGTCACCGGCCGGCCGTAATAGTCGCCGGCGATGTCGGTGAGCACCGCCAGGGTTTCACCATCCCGCAACTGCTCGAGGTGGAAAGAACCCGCCGGAAAACCGATTTCCAGAAGCGGCAACTCCTGCCGTAGCAGGCTACCGTGTTCCAGCAGAGAGCCAACCATCGGCCGGCGGGAACGGACCTGGGCGACCAGCCCCGGCCAGCCGCCGCCATCCGCGACGGGAGCAACCGGGGCCTCAGACTTTTTTGGCGGCGCCTCGGCCTCCCGCACACCCGCCGCCAGATTCCGGGGCGCCGACGTCGGCGCGGCGGCAGGCAGGCCACCACCGGAGGCCAGTCGCCGCTCCAGCTCATCGAGCTTACGCACCAGACCGGCCAGGTCCCGGCTCGGCGGCAGTGTGGTCAGGCGCACCAGCGCCATCTCCATGGTCAGCCGGGGGAAAGAGGAGGCGACCAGTTCCCCTTCGGTCTTCATCAGCAGGGTCATGGCCCGCTGCGCATCCTCCGCGGCGATCTCCTTGCCCAAGCGTTGCAGCAGGGCAATCTCGTCCCCGGAAAGAGAGAGGATATCGGACGGATCTTCCAGCACCTGGCAGAGAATCAACGCCCGACAGAGATCGACCAATTCCTGACAGAACTGGCGGAAGGAATGGCCGAGATCGTCCACCCGCCGCACCGCGTCGAGCACCCGACGACTGTCCCGCTCGATCAACGCCTCCAGGACGTCGAGCAAGAGCCGCCGGTCGACCATGCCGAGCAGCCCCTGGACATCGTCATCGGCAACCTCGTCGCCGCAGAAGGCGATCACCTGGTCGAGGGTCGAAAGGGAATCGCGCATGCTCCCTTCCCCGCGCCGAGCCACCAGCGCCAGTGCCCGGTCGGAGATGCGAATGCCTTCGGCATCGACGATCTCGCGCAGACGCGCCGTCACCTTGGGCAGGGCGATCTTGCGAAAATCGAAGCGTTGGCAGCGGGAGAGGATGGTTACCGGAATCTTGTGCGGCTCGGTGGTGGCGAAGATGAATTTGGCGTGATCGGGGGGCTCTTCCAGAGTCTTCAACAGGGCGTTGAAGGCATTGATCGAGAGCATGTGTACTTCGTCGATAATGATGATCTTGAAGCGGGAACGGGAGGGGAGATAACGGATATTCTCGCGCAGCTCGCGGACATCATCGACGCCGGTGTTGGAGGCGCCGTCGATTTCGAAGACATCGACGCTCTGACCGGCGGTTATTTCCTTGCAGGAAGGGCAGACGTTACAGGGGGTGGCGGTCGGGCCGGTTTCGCAGTTGAGGGCTTTGGCGAAGATCCGCGCCGCCGAAGTCTTGCCGACCCCGCGCGCGCCGGTGAAGAGAAAGGCATGGTGCACCCGCCCCGCCTGGATGGCGTTGGCCAAGGTGCGGCTGACATGCTCCTGGCCGACCAGGTCAGCGAAAGTCTGGGGCCGCCATTTGCGGGCCAGTACCAGATACGACATGCGCTTCAGGCAACTCCGGGCAAGGATGAAAGAACGCCGGCCGATCCAAAAAGCATTGCCGGCACAAGTGACAGCCAGGCGCCCCCGCGGCACACGGATAGTGCCGTTACCGCTGCTCCCTTCCGGGCCTGACGGGGTTCA
>DIVU01000178.1 GCA_002423365.1 Desulfuromonadaceae bacterium UBA6124
GGCGCGACGACGCCTCGATGATCAGTTCGAACACGTGCCGCTGCGCGGGCGTCGGCTCGGCCAGCACGGTATGAAGCGTGGTGACGACCGGCATGGTCAGGCGGGAAAGCAGCGCCAGGATGTTGCCGCCGGCCTCGCCGCCGAAAATGCCGAACTCGTGCTGGAGGCTGACGACATCCACATGGGAGCGGTTGAGATGATCGGCCGCCGCCAGATAATCCTCCGGCCGGTCGTCCTTGATCTCGATGCGCACCGTTTTTGGGTAGGCATAGGTCTGCCCGCGATCCGTCATCGCCACGATGGAGGTTTCCAGACAGGGGCGAGCGCCGGCGACCGCCTGCTGAATGTCCGTCGTGAAGGTCGCGATTCCGCAACGGCGAGGCAGGGAATTGCCGATAAAGGCGACGCGCTTGAGCTTGGACAGGGGAACGACGGTTCCCGCGATCACAGAAAACCTGCCGGCAAAAAGTCAACGCCATGATTATTCATGGGATATCCTAATTTATGTCGAGAATTATATTTGCAAAAAAAGTATTTTTATACCGCTCCTGCCACTTTTATATAGTCACCGCGACCCACAATCACAATGACAAGCTCCAATTTTATTTATAAAATATCTACAACCTGCTATTGATTGAAAACCATTATTATGCAGGCGTTTGCGGAAATAAGTTCACTCAGGTCTTTCGCGAACCGACGCAGTGTGAATTCGCGCCACGCCATGGCCCCTGCCGGCCGGCGAACCGACGGCGTGCGAAGCCTGTCGGCATCCGCACGCCGCGCCGAATCCCACGTATGACGCCCCAATCGTCTTCCGGGCCTTTTTCACGGTCGGCGGGCCTCTCCTGGCCATGACGAACGCGTTCTGCGCGGCGTGCCGGCCACGATGCGCGCGCCCCCTTCTCCCTTTGCAGGGCCTGCCGCTCGGCCCGCATGTCCATGCCCCCGACGCACGAGGCGACGGTGGCCCCGGTCGGGACCGAAACCGGAAGATCGGCGTCCTTAAGCTCCGGAGCCAAGATGGCCTTCTGTACCGAGGCCAACTCGACATGGCCGCGCCGGCTCAGCGCCTGGCCGAGCGCGGGAGTGACGCCTTCGAATTCTGTCATGGCCTTCGCTTTCGGGATGCGGGTTGGCGCGCCGGGTTTCTGGTCGTCGGGTGAAAGGCGCACCCTACGCCGCGCTTAACCTCGCGGCGGCACGAGGGATGAAGGGCGCGTTGTACTGCGGGGGGGCGGTCGGTGCAAAGGACGGTGGGGAGCGCCTAAATCTATTACTGCAATCCTCGACACATGAACCTCGCCAGTTCGTTTCATCGCCCCGACGCTTGATCGCTGGGATTGGATGCCCCGTCCGGAGAAGGGTATACTTATGACAATGCTATCCTAGGTGGTTCTTGGGAGCTAAAATCGAATACTAAGTCTATAACTTTCCAACAAAGGGGGAGGCAGGTTATGGGGTGGAGAGGGGCAGTTCGGTCATTCGCGGCAGCGGCAAGGGCAGCCGAAAGAGACGCACAGCGACGCCACAAGCAAGCCCTTAAAAGTCAGATGATAAATGAATCCGCCGACGCCGTAGTTGCCTGGGAGGAGTATGTCGACAAGCTGGTTTCTCTCCACACGGATCTCGTCGATCCAATCAACTGGCATCAGACAGCGAACCGACCCAAGCCACCAGAACCTAAATTCCAGAGGTCGCATTACGAAATTGCAAACGAAGCACTTCAACGATTTAAGCCAAGCTTTTTTCACATTTTTCAAGGTGGCTCAGCGAGAAAGCGTAAGCAACTTGAGGATGCTCTCGCTTATGCCCAGGAAACTGACGCGGAAGAATATGAAACCGCCAAGGTCGATTATGCGAATGCCATTACCGAGTGGGAATCTGACACCCATCTTGCCAGCCGTCTTCTAAAGGGAGAAGGAGTTGCAATTAAGGAGGTAATCGATGAATTGAAATCGTCGCTTGCCGAGGATCTAATTGGGAAATCCATTTCATTCCTAATGTCAGACGGATTTGTTCATGCAATACCGGAAGTGTATACCGACGAGATCGTCCCAAAATTCCGGCGAAAGCAGCTGGCAAGCGGCAAGCTCTCTCAAACAAATATGCCGTCCGCTCAATTTAATGAGCTTTATCAAGATTATGTAGTGAGTGTTTCGTTAAAGATTGCCGGTGACTTATTCCACATATTGCCGATCAATGAAATATATGTGACATGTCTGACGCGAATGTTAAATGCCAGAACGGGGCATCAAGAACTATCTCCTATCCTATCCGTCCAGTTTGTCAGAGAGACTATGCACCGCCTGAATCTTGCACGTCTGGACCCCTCGGATTCGCTATCGAATTTTAACCACGTTATGGAATTCAAAAAAACAAAAGGCTTCGAACCAGTTGAACCGTTAAAACCGATTAGTTGATTTTCGGACAACCGGATTGCGGTCACAATGCGGTTTCCTTTCATGTTTGGAGGGAGTTCAATTGTCGGGGGACGACGGATGCACAATTTCATCGAGAGGAATTTTGGGGTAAGCGCTATTCTCGGCATTCTTGCCGCGCTATGCATCGGGTTCGTCGCTGGCATATGGTCCGCAGAATCCAAGGACATTGTCGGCGCGATGGGTAACGTTCTCGGGGGAATCGTTGGCGCACTCGGTGCGGCAGTTGCGGTTTACTTAACCTTTGAGGGCCAGCGAAAAATTGAACGGGACAAGGTTCAGGCCCTAATAAAGGCACTGTGGAACGACGCATGCTGTCTACAAGACCTCGCATACCGAGAGGCACAGTGGTGGAAAAACGAATTAAAAGATTCGAGATTTGGCGCTACGGAAGAGCGTTTATTAGATCACTTTGAATCAGTGGTGCTCGATAACAACCTGCATCGGATCGGTGATATTCCTGATAGAATCGTCGATGCACTTCTGGTGATGCGTTCATGGACTAACGTCGTTAAATCTGCACACAAATCCTTTTACGCTTGCGAGGATAAGATATTTGAGCATGTAAAGATCGGAAAGTTGAGTGAGAAGGAAGGTAATGATAGACTGCGTTTGAACAAGAAGAAGACGTTCGATGGTCTATGCCGGGTATCCGTAGCGGCGAGGGCTGCCGCACTCCTTTTAGATCCTGCTCATGCGTTCGAGAAAGAGCGGCAAGCAACGTATTCGTCTGAAGAATGGGCGGTACGAGGGCCGGAGCTTTTAGCGATGAACGAATTCACCGACGCTATCTTGCGCGCGATGCAGGCGGGCAAGAACATCTGACCACCCCATCACCGTAATTCACATGCGTCTCCCCGAGTAATTTCGGTTACCTACCGCATGCACTTGTCGCCGTTGATGACTACGCGCTCGGCGCCATTCTTGAAGAAATTATGAAAAGCGGCGTCGAAAATGCACTCTGCCACAATCGCAAAATTCGATGCGGCACCCGAACTTGTCACCGTCGCTTCGTAGGCAGCAACCAGATTTTCCTTCGTCGACCGCTTAACGTCATACATCTTCAACCAGAAATACCGATCGTGCTCCGCGCGGCTGTAGGGAACGTACCCCGTGACCCCATAGGTCGGCGGTGTGTATGACGTGCCGCTGTAGGTTCCCCACGCGCTGCCGCCTGTCCCAAACGCGCTTGCCGTGCCGCTGTGATAGGTTGTCCCACCACCCGTCTGGCCAAACACCGGCATCGACCCTGAAATCTGACGGGAGCCCTTCACTCCAAAATCGAAGACGACGACGTAATCCGCGTCATCCAGTTTTCCAACTGTCACGAAGCCAAGGGATTCCAATCGTCGAGAGATTGACGCCGCATACTGACTAAATTGAGCGCTGCCGACTTGTGAGTCGGTCGGCACAACGACGAAGCTTGACCCGACCGTCTGGGCAGGAAGGTTGTTGAAATGAGCGACTTCCGATTGGACCCGTGTACACGCCGAGAATGCGATCGCAACGGCGAAGACAACAGAAAGCCTTTTAACTATTTCCCCCATGTCCACCCCCAGCAACCGGCTTTCACTGCCACAATCCGCAGTGGCATTGTACCATATCCAGCACACCAAGGGGGATTAGTCTGTGCGATCAACAGCAAAGTACTCTCCCGCAACAGCGGATTACTTCGCTCTCACTGTGGGTGCAAAAGTCCGCTCCGGATCAGTGGCGGCCTCATTTCCCACCGCGACATCAGCTTTGGCGATAGCGGAAGCCCCCTTGACGTTTGCAGTGGATTATGATCAAATTCCTCGTTTTGCTATTTGATAGGTAAATAAAGCTGGACCGAACGGGCCGCGAGGCGCCCGCCTGGGGACGACGCCGTGGGGTCCGGGAAAAGGCCCTCGCCGCCTCTTTCTAACGCCTTGATAAAAAACAAAAAAACGAGGAAATGATGACAGATGACGACAAAGGATGACAATCCTATCGCGGAATTGGCGTTTTCGCCTTGTTTTTCAAGGCGTTGGCCGAAATCGGCGTAACCGGAAACTCATCGTTTTCGGCTCCGCCTTCGCCGGGTGCTCCGCCGCTTCAGAAATAGCCGATCAGGCGGCCGAGCACGATGACGGCGAGCCACACGGCGAGCGAGGCGGCGCCGATAACCCGCTGTCCGGGGATGTCGCCACCGGCATCGCCGG
>DIVU01000280.1 GCA_002423365.1 Desulfuromonadaceae bacterium UBA6124
CTGCCTGCTCGAACAGTTGCCGGAAGACTCGGAAGTCGCCCTGCTGCTCAACCCCAAGCTGACCGCCGCCGAACTTCTGGCCAATATCTGCGACGAATTGCGTATTTCCTACCCCCCGGGGACGACCAGCATCAAGCTGCTGGTCGATGCCATCAACGGCTTCCTACTCAATGTGCATGCCCAGGGGCGGCGCACCGTGGTGATCATCGATGAGGCGCAGAATCTCGATGTCGAGGTGCTGGAGCAGATCCGTCTGTTGACCAATCTGGAAACCAACACCTACAAGCTCTTGCAGATCATCATGCTCGGCCAGCCCGAACTGAAAGAGATGCTCGAACGCCCCGAATTGCGCCAGCTGTCGCAACGCATCACCGCCCGTTATCATCTGGCCCCTCTGTCCCAGCCCGAGGTCGGGGATTACATCCGTCACCGCATGGCGGTCGCCGGGGTCGACCGGCCGATTTTCCCCCCGGCCAGCCTGCGCCGCATCTACCGTCTGACCGGCGGCGTGCCGCGCCTGATCAACGTACTTTGCGGCCGTGCCCTGCTCGGCGCTTACGTCAAGGGAGAAAACCGGGTGCGTCCGGCCCTGCTGGAGCAGGCGGCCGAAGAAGTCCTGTCGGGAGATTCCGGCGGCGGTGGCCGTTCCCGTTTCGCCCTGCCGCTCAAGCTTCTGCTCGCCCTGGCCCTGGTCGGCGGCGGCGTGGTGCTGGGCGCGGGGCTCTTCCGCCAATCCCCTCCCATTGTCCCGGAAGCCGTGCCGATGGTGGAGACGGAGGCTTCCCCGGTAACCGAGCCGGCCGAGACGCCCGCCCCGGTTGTCGAAACCCAGCGCGAAAACTGGCTGGATGTTCTGGCGCCGGAAGCCGGCAAAACAGTCGCGCTGCAAGCCCTGTTCGCTGTCTGGAATCTGGATTATCCGGCCGATGAAACGGCCGATCCGGTGAGTCTGGCCCGGGAAAACGGGCTGTCTTTTCTGTCATTGCGGGGGAGCATCAACGATCTGCGGGCATTGGACCGCCCGGTGCTGCTCAAGTTGACGGGGCTGCGCGGAGAATCCTTCTATGGGACGCTGACCGCCCTCGACGAGCAGATCGCTACGTTAAGATCCGGCGCCGAGGACTACCCGGTGCCGGTGGAAGAATTGGTGCGCCACTGGTTCGGGGAGTACGAGCTGCTCTGGCAGCCCCCTCCCGGCTTCCGGCGGGCGCTGATTCCCGGCGACCGGGGGGTGACGGTGGAATGGCTGGCGCGGCGCTTTGATCTTCTCCATCAGCGGCCGGATCGTCCCGTCGCGGGGCAGGTCTACGACGAAGCCCTTTATCGCGAGGTCCGCGAATTTCAGGCCAATGAGGGTCTGGACGCCGACGGGCTGGTCGGGCCGCTCACCCTGATCCGTCTCAACAACCGCACCGGCGGCGCCCAGCCCCGGCTCAGCGCAACACCGAAGGGGTAATGCGGCATGTCCTTTATTCTCGATGCCTTGAAAAAATCGGAAAAAAAACGGGAAACGGCCGAGGTGCCCAACCTGCATACGGTGCACGGCGAGGGCCCACCGCCGCCCCCCAGAAAGCGTCGGCCCCTCTGGCCCTATCTGCTGATCGCGGTGCTGCTGCTCAACGCCGGGGTGCTGATCTGGTACGTCTTCTTCCGGGAAGAACCCCAGGTCGCCGCCGTCGTGACCGAGCCGGCACCAGCGCCGATTGCCGAGTCCGCGCCGGTTTCCCCCGCGATTCCCGCGCCCCCGGTCGTACCCGCGCCGGAACCGGTTACCCCATCGCCGGAACCGGTTGTCACCCCGCCGCGACCGACTCCTGAGCCTGCTTCCGCTCCGACTCCCGCGACCGTTCCGCCTCCGCGCCCCGAACCCGTGCCGGTGCCGGTGCCGGTGCGGGAAGCCGAGGTCGCCAAGGTCGTCGTATCCCCGCCGCCCCCCGTGCAGAGCCACCCGGAAGCCCCCGCTGCCGCGATGGTTCCGGAACCGGTTGCTCCGCCGCAACCCATCGAGGTCGGCCCGCCGCCGGTGCTGGAACTGGATGATCTGCCCGGAGATGTTCGCGGCCGCGTGCCGGAGATGACGATTTCCGTTTACGCCTACTCCGCCACCCCCGCCTCCCGCTTGGTGCGGATCAACAACCGCATTCTCCGCGAAGGAAGCTATCTCGACGTCGGCCTGCGTCTCGAAGAGATCGCCCCGAAAGAGCTGATCTTCACCTTCGAAGGCTTCCGCTTCCGGGTGCCGAAGGAAATGTAGGAGCCTTCAGGCAATCCTGAGGATTTCATACTCCGAGCTTCCCGACTCCACCCCCTCGCCCACGGTTTTGCCGAGCAGTTCCCGGCCCAGGGGGGAGGCCGGGGTGATGACCAGCACCTCTCGTCCCGCATGGGCGATTTTCAGGCCCCCCTCCAGCGGGCCGATGAAGATGAGTTTCGCCGCGCCCTCCTCGTCCTCCAACTCGACCAGTGATCCGAGGCGAACGGATCCGTCCGCACTCGGTCGGCCGTCGAGCTGCTTGAACGCCTCGATCGCCCGGCGGATTTCGCTCGCGCGGTTGGCCTGCCCCTGGGCGAGGTAAGATGCTTCCAGGGCGAGGGTGGCGTACTTGTTGTCGGGGATGTTTTCCGCGTGGGTCGCGGCGGCGTGGGCACTCTTGGCGGCGGCGAGGAGTAACTCCAGGTCGTGGGCAAGGCGGGCGATGATCTGTTGCAGAAGAACGGATTTGTTCATGGGCGTCGGCATCGGGAAGGGGCGCGGGTGCTCGGACAAAGCCTTGACATCACGGCTGTTGGGGAGTAATTGAAAAACACGTTCGCAGGCGATGGCGTTCGCCGAAAGCGTTTGGCGACAAGCTGATGACTCCTGCTTTCATCCCGAAGGCCGGAGTTTTTTATCACCAAAGGAGGCATTTCCATGACCACCGCCTTTTTCATCGCGGGGTGCGGGGCGCTGGGCTGTCTCGCTCGCTACTATCTGTCGGGCTGGGTCTACAACCTGCTGGGCCGGGGCTTTCCCTACGGCACCTTCGTGGTCAACGTCATCGGCGCTTTTCTCATCGGGGCACTGATGGAGTTCAGTTTGAGAAGCACCCTCTTGCCGCAGGCGCTGCGGGTCGGGCTGACCATCGGTTTTCTGGGCGGCTTGACCACCTTTTCGACCTTCAGCTTCGAGACCTTCAAGCTGCTGGAAGACGGCCAGTTTTTCACCGCCTTCGGCAATATCCTGGCGAGCGTGGCGGTCTGTCTGTTCTGTACCTGGCTCGGTATCGCCCTGGCCCGGCACCTTTCCTAGGGAGGCACGCATGTCCAAGTTTATCGGCGAAAAGGTTCTGATGCGCATCTTTATCGGCGAAGCCAAGCGCCACGGCCACCGTCCGTTGTACGAGGCGCTGACGGACCTCTTCCTGAAAGAGGGCTTCGCCGGGGCGACGGTGCTGCGTGGCGTCTGCGGCTTCGGCGCCCATCGGGTCTTCCACACCCAAAAATTCCTCGATCTCTCCGCTGATCTCCCGTTGGTGATCGAAGTCGTCGATTCCCAGGAAAAGATCGACGCCGTCATGCCCAAAATCGACGAGATGGTCGGTAGCGGCATGATTACCCTGGAGAAGGTCCATGTCATCCGCTACACCCACAAACATGAGCAGGGCTGATGAAAAACGCCCGTCTGCGGCGTTGCCCTCATCCTCGT
>DIVU01000243.1 GCA_002423365.1 Desulfuromonadaceae bacterium UBA6124
GCAGTTCGGCCATGGTCTTGCCGTATTCCCGCACCAGAAAGAGCGGATCGTAACCGAAACCGCCCTCCCCGCGCGGAGCTTCGAGAATCAGCCCTTCGACTTTGCCGTGAAAGATGCGCGTTTCTTCGCCGGGCCGGGCCAGGGCCATGGCGCAACGAAAGGCTCCCCGGCGTTCCTTGTCCGACACTCCGGCCAGAGCGTCCAGCAGTTTGCGGTTGTTGTCGGCATCCGTCGCTCCGGGACCGGCGTAACGGGCCGAATAGACGCCGGGGGCGCCGTCCAGCGCCGACGTTTCCAGCCCGGAATCGTCGGCCAGGGTCGGCAGGCCGGTCAGGCGACAGACCGTTTCCGCCTTCTTCGCGGCATTTTCGGCAAAGGTCGCGCCGTCCTCCTCGACCTCGGGGAGCTCGGGGAAGGCGTCAAGGCCTTTGACCGCGATCCCGAGATCGTCGAGCAGACGACGGATTTCCTTGAGTTTCCCGCCATTGCGGGTAGCGACCAGCAGTTCCATCCCCTACCCCTCCAGAGCCGCTTGCTGCAAGCGGGCCAGCTCGCCGCAACCGGACAGGGCGAGATCGCGCAGGGCGTCGAGTTCGGCCAGGGAGAAGGGCGCTTCCTCGGCGGTCCCCTGCACCTCGACGAAGAGCCCGGAGCCGGTGATGACGAAGTTCATATCGACGGCGGCGCGAAAATCTTCATCGTAATTGAGATCGAGCAAGGGCCGGCCATCGACGATACCAACGCTCACCGCCGCCACGCTCTCGCGAATCGGCGAGGCCGGCAGCAGCCCCTTGGCCACCAGACCGTTGACGGCGTCGACCAGGGCGACGTAGGCGCCGGTGATGGAAGCAGTGCGGGTACCGCCGTCGGCCTGGAGGACGTCGCAATCGATCTGGATGGTGCGCTCGCCGAGGCCTTCGAGATCGACCACCGCCCGCAGGGAGCGGCCGATGAGGCGCTGGATTTCGTGGGTGCGTCCGCCGATCTTGCCCTTGGTCGCTTCCCGGGGACTGCGGCTGTGGGTGGCGCGGGGAAGCATGGCGTACTCGGCGGTGACCCAGCCCCGCCCTTCGCCGCGCATGAAGGGGGGCACCCGCTCTTCGACGCTGGCGTTGCACAGGACCCGGGTCTCGCCGAAGCTGACCAGCACCGAGCCTTCGGCGTAGCGGGTGAAGTTGCGGGCGAACTGGATCGGACGCAGAGCGTCGGGGCGGCGCCCGTCGAGGCGGGCGTTGCTTCCATCGGACATCAAAGAGGTCTCCTATCGGGTTTCGACAAAGGTTTTCAGCCCGGCAAAAAGGGCTTGAATCAGGCGAGTTTGTTCTTCGGGACGGGTGAGTCGTTCGAAATCGTCGGCATTGGTCAGATAGCCCAGTTCGACCAGAACACTGGGCAGATCCCCCCGGCCCAGGGGGAGCAGGGGTGCCGGGAGAATCCCCGCGACCGCAAAGCCCGCGCCGGTCAGAGCGTCGCGCAGCGCCTCGGCCAAGTGCATGCTCCCCCCCTGATCCGCGGGTTGGGAACCGCCACGGGATTCCTCGCGGGGACGAACGAAAAGATAAAGACCGCTGGTCTCGCCGTGGGCGGCGGCCTGGGCGTGGAGTTGCACCAGGGCGACAACATCGGGCTCGCCAACCGGTTCCAGGCGCTGTTCCAGGGTCAGGGCATAGTCGCTGTCGCGGGTCAGGCGCACCCGTTCGGCGCCGAGGTTCATCTTGATCTGTTTTTCCAGCTGCCGGGCGATCTCCAGAACCACATCCTTTTCCGTGGCCCCATTCAGGCCGACGGAACCGGGATCGTCGCCGCCGTGACCGGGATCGATCACGACCTTGCCGGTCTTCGCACTTGGGGGAAGCCCTTTCTTTTCCAGAAGCCGGGCGAAGAACTGGTCGAGGGAGTCGGCCTCGGGCGAGGGGGGCGGTTCCTGTGGGTCGAGGTTGCGGTAGGTGACGGACAGCCCCAACAGGGCCGGCAGATATTCGCGCACGAAGCTCTCGTCCACCCGCAGCCGGCCATCGATGAAACGCGGCGCCTGGGGCAACGTCATCACCTGGGAACCGAGGCGGATGCTGGAATTGCCCGGGACGACGGAGATCTTGCCGTAGGGAGTGGAGATCTGGTAAAGCCGGGCGACGGAATCCCACTGGCCGCTCAAGCCGAGAGCCGGCAATACGTCATCCAGTGCGAGGAAGATCGTCCCCTGGTGGGTATAGACCTCTTCGATGATCACCGGCGGCCGGTTGACCAGGGTCAGCTCGACCTTGGCCTGGGCCGGGCACTCCCCCCACAGCAACAACACCGACACTAAAAAGAAAAAACGCCACATAAAAACCACCTCGTACCAAAAGCGCCGTTTATACCGCGCCCGCCCCACCCTGTCAATGGCGGCTCACACCAACTTGCCGCCCCGTTCGCGCGGCAAACCGAGCGCATCGAGGAGCCGCCGGGTCAGGGTTCGCTCCAGTTTGCGCAAGGGCGCCGGATCCCCCTCCAGGGGGCGAATCTGCCCGCCCGCGACCATGCCGTGGCCGCCGGCGCTGCCGAGATCGCCGACCACCTGTTTCATCAGTTCCCCCGACTTGAGATTCTGGCAGAGGGTACGGAAGGAGACGATCCCCATCCCCTGGGCATAACCGATGCCGAAGGCGTATTTGATACCGTCGACGCGCAGCAGAAAATCGGTCATCTCGGCCACCATGTCGGGGTTGTCGATGGCAAAGAGATTGAAGACCAGTACCGGGCCGTAGGTGCGGGCGTTGCGGATCGCCCGGCTGTAGGCGGCGAAGTACTCCCGAGGAACCTCGGGATGGGTGATGTCGAAGAGAATCCGGTTGTTGGCCAGGGGCACCAGGCGCAGATAAGCCTCGCGGTCGGCCTGGGACCATTCGCGCCCGAGATCCTGGGTCTCGGACTTGATGGCGTAGAAGAGGATCGTCGCCAGCCGGGTATTGATGGTAATCCCCTGGGCCGTCAGGTATTCGAAGAGGATGGTCGCCGAGGCGCCGTACTCGTCGCGGATATCGACCCAGCGACTCCGGCTGCAATCCCCCCAGGGGGGGTGATGATCGATGATGAGATGCACGGGGCGCGACAGGGGGAAAGAATTGTTGCCGGTCCCTGGCTGGGTATCGACCATGCAGACGACCTGAAAATGGTCAAGGTTGAGTTTTTCCATCGGTTCGACGGGGATTCTCAGTTTTTGCACCATCATCCGGTTTTCCCCCCGGCCGATGATGCCGCCGTGGGTCAGCGTCGCCTGCTGCCCGGTCTTGACCAGAATCAGGTGTTGCAGGGCCATGGCCGCGGCCAGGGAGTCGGGATCGGGATTGTCGTGGGCGACGATGAGAATGTTCCCTTTGCCGCGCACCCATTCGATGAAGCGACCGGAAAATTCGCGGGAACGGTCGATAGCCAGAGGCATGGTGTCGCTCCTAGGGATTGCGACCGGAAAGCAGGGCGAAGACCTTGCGCACCGCCTCT
>DIVU01000388.1 GCA_002423365.1 Desulfuromonadaceae bacterium UBA6124
GAGCCGAGGACGATGCCCAAAACCAGCATCCATTCCCAGTCGATTTCCGGAACGAACTGGCGATAGTAAGGCATCTCCCGCACCTCGCGTCCCCGGTACATCTCTTCGAGCATGCCGCTGGTGCGGGCGAAGGCGGTGGAGCAGCCGATCGGCTTGTCGGAGAGGATGAAGGCCGCGCAGGAAACCAGGCCGATGCCGAGGCCGACCACATAGGGGGACCATTCCGTCATGGATAAAAGTTCGAACATGGCATCCCCCTATTTGCCGAGAAAGCGCGGTCCGTGCGGGACTACGCAGAGCGGACATTCCGGTGCGAAACCGGCAGCGTTGAAGCCGGTCATGCCCCCGGCCACGTTCCAGACCCGGGTGAAGCCCTGGCGTTTGAGCAGGCTGGCGGCGAGGCTGGAGCGGTGGCCGGTGCTGCACACCACGGCAATGTCACGGTTCCGGTCGAGCTCCTGGTGCCGGGTACGCAACTCCGGCGCCGGGATGTGCAACGCTCCCTCCACGTGGACCGCGCCGAATTCCCCCGCCGAACGGACATCCACCAGAATCAGTCCGTCGCCGCAGGTGATGCGCTGGTTCAGTTCCGGCGCCGAAAGCAGGGGGACATGGTCGGAGGCGAAACCGGCCTTGGCCCATTCGAACATGCCGCCTTCGAGATAACCGACGACCTGGTCGACGCCGACCCGGCGCAGCAACACCGCCGCCTCGGTGGCTTCGGCTCCGTCGTTCGTCACCAGCAGAATCTTTCTGTCGGGGGGGAGCACCCAACCGGCGAAGGTCGAGAAGTTGCCGCCCATGTCGATGTGGTAGGCTCCCGGCACATGCTGGCCGCTGAAGGCGGTATAGCCGCGGATATCGAGGACCAGCACGCCTTCCTCATCCATCTTCTCGCGGAAGCGTTTGGGGGGGAGCGGCTCGGGGGTGGGCAGGGTCCGGACCAAGGCCGGGCCCCGGCGGTTGATGTCGCTGCAGCGGGAAAAATGATCGGGCGCTTCGGGCATGTCGGTGGTCAGTGAGGCGATGAACTTCTCGCGGTCGGCGATCGTCAGCGCGTTGTTATAAAGCTTTTCGTAGCCGACGGTGCTGGTGCGTTTGGCGCCCATCGCCCGGCCGCAGAGGGAGCCGGCGCCGTGGGCGGGATAGACCTCGCAGAAGGGGGGCAGGGGAAGCAGCTTCTCGTGCAGGGAGCCGTAGAGTTTGCCCGCCAGCTCCAGGGCGATGCCGGGGAAGAGGTCGGGACGGCCGACGTCGCCGACGAAGAGGGTGTCGCCGCAGAAGATGGAGACAGCTTCCGCTCCCCGGGCGCGGTCGCGCACCACGTAAGTGATGTGCTCGGGCGTGTGCCCCGGGGTTTCCAGCACGCCGATTTCCAGGTCCTCGATGCGGAAGCTGTCCCCTTCGGCCACCTCCTGGTGGGGGAAGGCGCAGTTGGCCGACTTGGGCATGACGATCACGGCACCCGTCGCCTCGGCCAGATCGAGATGTCCCGAGACGAAGTCGGCGTGCAGGTGGGTTTGCAGGATGTGGGTGATTTTCATGCCCATGGAAGCGGCGGCCTCCAGGTAGATGCCGACGTCGCGACGGGGATCGATGATGGCGCAGGTTGCGGCGCCGCCGAGCAGATAGGAACTGTGGGCCAGTCCGGGAACGAAGAATTGCTGGACGAACACGGTGAATCCTCCTTGTTCAGTTAGGGATGAAAATTCTCGAGACGCCTGTAAGTATGCCATTAAATTCCCTTCTGGCAATGCCGTGGGGGAAAGGACGGAGCCGGTTGCGGGATAACTCCTTGCCGGGGCAGACGATCCGGGGCAGGATGGGCACAAGACCCGAAACGCGTCCGTGGGAACGGATCTCGCCGGGGACGGAATCAGCCAAAACGAGGTGATTGTATGTCAGGGGAAAGGCCGGATGAAGGGCAGGAGGCGGGGATCGAGATCCCCTTCGCGCGGATCGATCCCGAGACACTACAGAGGTTGATCGAGGAGTTCGTCACCCGCGACGGCGCCGATTGGGCCGAATCGGGCTGTGCCTTGGAGGACAAGGTGTGGCAGGTGCTGCGGCAGCTGCGGGACGGGCAGGTGAGGGTCGTGTATGACCAGAAGAGCCAGACGGCGAACCTTGTCCCCCGTCGCTGAAAGTCGAGGAAGTGATGAACGGAAAAACCTATTGGTTCGATGCGCAGGTCGCCCGCCGGGCGCTCGACGCCCTGGCACGGGGCGCGGCCTCCGTCGATATTTCGGTCGATCTGAACCGCAGCAGCGCGACCTTCGCCCTGGCCGATGACGCCTTGCTGCTGGATGCGGACCAGCGACTGACCGGCGAGGAGTTGCGCTTGATCGCGCGCAAGGAACAGCGGATTTTCGTTCTGGAAGCGGGAGAATTGGAGATTCTCGAAGTGCGGGATGGGGGCTATTACAAGCTCGTTCCGACGGAGCAGGCGCCGTTGCTGGAAATCAGCGGCGTGAAGATGCACATCGCCAAGGGGATCAACCCCTTCGAGAGCGCCGGGAAGATGGCGGCGCAGGTGGTGAAGTCCGGCGATCGAGTGCTGGATACCTGTTCCGGGCTCGGTTACGCGGCCTCGGCGGCCCTGCGGCTCGGAGCGCGGGAGGTGGTTTCAGTCGAACTGAGCGCCACGGTCATCGAGCTGCGCCGGAGAAATCCCTGGTCCCAGGAGATTTACCATCCTTCCGTCTCCTTGATTCAGGCCGACATCGGCGACTACATCGGCGGGCTCGCGGCGGAATCCTTCGACGCGATCATCCACGACCCGCCCCGCTTTTCCCTCGCCGGCGAGCTCTACGGCGAGCGTTTTTACCGGGAGCTTTACCGGGTGTTGAAACGGCGCGGCGCTCTCTTTCACTACACCGGCAATCCCTACAAGGTCAAACGCGGCGACGGTTTCATGGAGCAGGCCGCCAAGAGGCTCGGCGCGGCCGGCTTCGGCAAGGTGGTGAAGGTCGCCGAACTCATGGGTCTGCGGGCCGTTAAGTAACTGTACAGCGAAAGGCCGATCACCCCCGGCGTCATCGCTCGCTTTCGTTCTCCTTGAGCCCCGGCGGAACGAAGGGGCCGACCAGTTGGCTGAAGCGCTGGGGAATCGAGGTCTCGAAATGCAGGCGGGCGTGGTTCACCGGGTGGGTAAAGGACAACGACCAGGCGTGCAACGCCAGATGGGCATGGGCCGGGCGGTCTTGCGCGTACTTTCTGTCGCCGACCAGGGGGTGCCCCTGTTCCGCGAAGTGGACGCGAATCTGATGTTTGCGGCCGGTGAGCAGGTGGACTTGCAGCAGGCTGAGGCCGTTGCGCTCTTTCACTAGGGTGTAGGCCGTGTGCGACAGCTTGCCCTGGCTCGGGTCGGAGGTGGAATAGACCGCGAAGGCGGCGTTTTCGGCGAGATAGCTGCTGATGGTCCCCCGCGGCGGGCTGACGTGGCCAAAGACCACGGCCAGATAGAGCTTGCTGGTGTCGTCCCAGTTCCCTTGCAGGGCCAGCTTGGCCGGCTCGCTCTTGGCGAAAAGCAGGATGCCGGAGGTGTCGCGGTCGAGGCGATGGACGATATAGACCCGGTTGCGGGACTTCGGGTTGCCCTTGCGCACGTAATCGTTGAGGATCGAATGCACGGTGCGGGATTTGTCCCGCTCGGTCCCCATGGTCAAAAGGCCGCAGGGTTTGTCCACCACGACAATGTCTCCATCCTCGTAGAGCAGCGTTACCCCTTTGGGCCGATGCTTCGGGGCCGGAAGCCCCGAACCTGTCGGTTTCCGGCCGCTCACGACGTCAGCCCCTGGGCCAGGCACCATTGCTTGAGCAGTGCCTCCATTTGCTGCATTTCGAAGATCTGCCAGTTGTCCAGCAAATGCCGGCGGCGCAGCAGATCCTTGACGTTGCGGAAGGCGCCGGGGCGATTGAAGAACCCCTCGACCCGCGCCAGTTCCGCCGGGCAGTTGTCGCGAATGAACTCCAGCACCAGTGGTTTGCCCGGATCGAGTTCCTGCCGGTGCGGGATGGGCAGGTAGTCGGGGTCGGTGTCCGCCCCGGCCGGACATTCGTCGAATCCCGCCTTGAGCGAAGCGAGAAAAACCTTGCCGCTGGGCCGGTGCACCAGGGCCCGCCGTTCGCCGAGGGGGGCGTCGCTGATAAAGTGAAAGGCATCGTCGATAGCATCGTAAGACATGCGGGCTCCGTGGGGGGGCTTTAGCAAAAGAGAATTTATCCGGTGGAACCTGTCTACTCCGGCCGGTTTTTCGACAGCAGCCAGTAGGTGATGCCGAGGGCCAGGACCACCGCCGCGATGCCGAGGACATAATCGGGGCCGATTTTTTCCAGGTCGAGAACGATAACCTTCCGGGCGATAGCCATGAGCGCCGTAGCCACCACTAACCGGATGGGGACGACGTTGGTGCCGAGATAGAGGCGGATGTTGATGAAGATTTCAATGGCGATCAGTACCGCCATGAAGGCGCCGAAGGTGGCGAAGATGTCGTTGATGTTCAGCAGCAGATAGGGCGGGCTGGCCAGGCGCTGGTAGAGGACGTAGACCACATCGCCGATCCCCCAGATGATGACCAGTACCATAAGCACGGCCAGCACCCGGACGGCGGCGCGGATGATCCGATGCAGGACGCGGATCAGGGGATCTTCGTGCTGCTCCGGGAGCTCTTCGTGGATGGTTTCGTGCGGATCTTCGTGCTCTATTTTCATCGTCGTCCCTCATCGTCCGGTTAACGGATCTTGCCCACCGGCGCCAGGTAAATGGTGAACTCGTCATCGCCGTCGACCCCGAGCAGGTCGTCGGCCAGTTCCTGATCGTAGGCGGCGATGGCGCAGGTGCCGGCGCCGACGGCCTCGCAGGCGAGATAAAGATTCTGGCAGAGATGTCCGGCGTCGAGGGCGATAACCTTGTAGGAAGCCTCGCCGTAGCGCCATTCGGTGCGCTCGGGCAGGGCGGTCCAGAAAAAGGTGACGGCTGCGTCCCCGGCGAAACCCTGCCCGCGGGCGGCGGCGGTAACCCGCGCCGGAAGCTGGTCGGGCGTCTTCTCCGGCAACAGGGCGTGGTCGAGGGGCAGGTAACGGTACAGCCCAGGGGCCAGTCCCTCGACCCGGAAAATCGCCAGATAGGTTTCAAAGGGGTGGCGGCACCCGGCGGAGGGGACGGTGCGCAAAACCGCCGCCTCGCGCAGCCGGGCGCGCACCCCCTGGGTGCTCCAGAGGAGAAAGGCCAGCTCCTCCCGGCTGAGCGGTGACGGCAGAAAGCGGCGCCGGCTTTCCCGGCGAGCGATGGCCTCCTGCAGATCGCAGGGAGGAATCGTCCAGCTCTCCCGACCGGGCAGGGGGATGAGCGTCGCCCCTTCCGGCACCGGCTTCTGCACCGGCGGCGGGGCAATCCCCCGGGATTGGGCCGTGCCCCGCCAGTCCACCTCCAGGCGGATCCGGTCGGTGAGAAAGTGGCGTCCCGC
>DIVU01000129.1 GCA_002423365.1 Desulfuromonadaceae bacterium UBA6124
TCCTGCCCTGGCGCACCATCGAGGGGCAGGCGCTGGCCCCGGCCACCGATCCCGAGCTGCGCGTCCTGATCCGCGGGCTGTTCGAGCGCGGGCGGCTGCTGCGCTACCTGCGGCACTGCATCGTCTACGAGGAGGACAGCGGCGGGCGGGTGATCAAAAAGGTCGGCGGCTACCACCAGTTCCACGCCACCCAGGCGGCCGTGGAGGCGGCGGTGGAGGCCTCGCGGCCCGGCGGCGACCGGAGGGGCGGCGTGGTCTGGCACACCCAGGGCGCGGGCAAGAGCCTGACCATGGCCTTTTTCGCCGGCCGCGTGATCCTGGACCCGGCCATGGCCAACCCCACCATCGTCGTCATCACCGACCGCAACGACCTCGATGACCAGCTCTTCAACACCTTCTCCCTCTGTTCCGATCTCATCCGCCAAACTCCCGTCCAGGCCCAGAGCCACGAGGACCTCGTGCAAAAGCTGCGTACTTCGGCTGCCGGCGGGGTCTATTTCACCACCATTCAAAAGTTCCTCCCCCCGCCCGGCGCGTACGCCACCGGCGTCCTTTCCGACCGCAGCAACATCATCGTCATCGCCGACGAAGCCCACCGCTCCCAGTACGATTTCATTGACGGCTTTGCCCGCCACATGCGCGATGCCCTGCCGAACGCGACCTTCATCGGCTTTACCGGCACCCCGATAGAGAAAGACGACCGGAACACCCAGGCAGTGTTCGGCAACTACGTCGACATCTACGATATCCAACAGGCGGTGGAAGACGGCGCGACAGTGCGCATATACTACGAAAGCCGCCTCGCCCGGATCGAACTCTCCGAGGCCGACCGCAAGGTACTCGATGAGCGGGTGGAAGAGGTCACAGAAGCGGACGAACTGACCGAGCGGCAGAAGCGCTTCGCTCGCTGGGCGAGCAAGGAAGCCGTGGTGGGTAGCGCAGGCCGGGTCAGACAGGTGGCTGGTGACATTGTCAGCCATTTCGAGCAGCGCCTTTCGGCGGCAGAGGGGAAGGCCATGGTGGTCTGCATGAGCCGTCGTATCTGTGTCGCCCTCCACCGGGAAATTATAAAACTGCGGCCGCACTGGTATCACCCCGACGATGACAAGGGGACGATCAAGGTTATCATGACCGGCTCCGCCAGCGACCCGCTCGACTGGCAGGAGCATATCCGCAACAAGCCCCGCCGCAAGGTCATCGGTGACCGGTTGAAAGACCCCGGAGACCCGCTCAGAATGGTCATCGTGCGTGATATGCTGCTGACCGGCTTCGATGCACCATGCCTGCACACCCTTTACGTGGACAAGCCGATGAACGGGCACAACCTGATGCAGGCCATCGCCCGCGTCAACCGGGTCTTCGGCGACAAGGAGGGCGGGCTGGTGGTGGATTACATCGGCATCGCTCAAGACTTAAAAAATGCACTGGCGGATTACACGGCTAGCAAGGGGAGAGGCGAGATCGCTTACGACCAGGAAGAAGCTGTTGCCAAGATGTTGGAGTTGTACGAGATCGTCGTGGATATGTTCGACCGCTTTGACCACCGCCACTACTTCACGCTGGAACCTAAAGTCAGGCTGGAATTCATCCTCGACGCAGCAAACTATATCGAAGAACTGACTGAGAGAAAGGAAGGAAAGCCAGTCAGAAACGGCAAAGAACGTTTCAAGGAAAACGTCATTCGCCTGCAAAAAGCCTTCGGGCTGGCGGTACCGCACACCAAGGCACTGGAAATTCGGGATGATCTGGCGTTCTTTCAGGCAATCAAGGCCCGCTTCGCCAAGTTTGACGAACAGACCCGAACCAGCAGCAATGAGGAGATAGAAACCTCCATCCGACAGATCATCAATGACGCGATTATCTCCAAAGAGGTCGTGGACGTCTTTGACGCCGCCGGCATAAAGAAGCCCGATATCTCTATCCTTTCAGACGAGTTCCTGGCCGAAATCCGGGTGATGGCACGCCGGAATTTGGCGCTGGAACTGCTTAAGCGCCTGCTCAACGACGAAATAAAGACCCGCGCCAGAACCAACATGGTGCAGGGGAAAAAGTTTTCCGAGATGCTGGCTGACGCCGTGAAACGCTACCAGAGCGGGCTGATCGACTCCGCGAGGCTGATTGAAGAACTGATCCAACTGGCGAAAGACATTCGAGAAGCTGACAAGCGTGGCGAGACGTTGAGCCTGCGCCCTGACGAGCTTGCTTTCTATGACGCACTTGCCGATAACCCAACCGCGGAAGCCGTGCTGGGCGATGAAGCGCTCAAGCAGATCGCCCACGAGTTGGTGGAAAGTGTGCGTCAAAACACCTCCATTGACTGGCAACTGAAGGAGAGCGTTCAGGCCAAACTGCGTGTGATGGTCAAACGCATTCTGAGGAAATACAAATATCCGCCTGATGACCCGACGACGGGTGAATATACAGTTTCGGTCACCAAGGTCTTGGATCAGGCGGAGCAGTTGGCGGACTTTTGGACGAAGAGCGTATGAAGTTTGAGCTCATTTCCAAACCAACTTTATGACCTGATTGAATCTGAGGCCTTATCAGTGATGTTCCGCATTTAATAAAATTGAGGTTCCCATGCCATTATTTTTTTTGACAGCTCTTCTTCTATCAATTGCCGCTCCGGCCCATGCGATGCACATCTCGGAGGGGATCCTGCCGCTCCCCTGGGCAGTCGCATGGTACGCGGTGGCCCTCCCCTTTGTGGCGCTGGGGAT
>DIVU01000024.1 GCA_002423365.1 Desulfuromonadaceae bacterium UBA6124
GGTCGGGGAGAAAGGCCTGAATCGTCTGGTCGACGATGATGACCAGCGAGGCGATGATGGTCATCTGTACGATGATGCGGATGCTGTCGGGGATCTGTCGACGGATCAGGCTGATGATGGCGCTCGACAGGGCAACCACGCAGATCACCGCCAGGGACATGACCAGGGCCGTCTCCATCCGGCCGGTGACCGCCAGGGCCGAGCAGATGCCGAGAATCTGCAGGGCGATGGGGTTGTTGTCGAAGAGGGGGCGAAAAAGGGTATCCTTGAGTTTAGTCATGGGTGCCTCTCTGTTCGGCCAGACGGCGCAGATAGGGACCGAAGCCGTCCTCGCCGAGCCAGTAGCGCAGCAGGTTCGTTACCCCGCGCGAAGTAATGGTGGCGCCGGAAAGTCCGTCGATGCGGTGGCGTGCCAGAGGGTCCGCCGCTTCGACCTTGCCCTTGAGAACTTCGATGACCGGTCGCCCCTGGGCGTCGCGCACCTCTTTGCCGGGCCATTGGGCCTGCCACGCGGGATTATCCACCTCGCCGCCGAGGCCGGGGGTTTCCCCGTGCTCGTGGAAGCCGAAACCTTTGACCGTGGTCAGGTCGGGGGCGAGGGACAGATAGCCGTAGAGGCTCGACCAGAGCCCCTTGCCGTGGACCGGCAGGATCACTTGGCTCAATTCTTCCCCGTCGCGGATGAGATAGACCGGCGCCTGGCGCGCCCGGGTCTTGATCTCGGCCAGATCGAGTTCGGCGGGGATGCGATAGTTTCGCTTGGGGTCGGCGGCGGCGCGACGGGGATTGAAGCTCCAGGGGTCGAGATCCTCCCGGTAGCTGCCGTCGGCCAGTTCCACCAGTTTCACCTCGACCCGCGACGTCCAGACCGCCTCCGGGTCGCCGCTGTCGAGCAGCCCGGCGACGGCGAGTACCTGCCGGTAAGTGCTGAGGCGAGAGTCCCGCTCCTTGATCGTGCGCAACCCCATGGCCGCCGCCGAAACCAGCAGCGAACAGACGAAACAGACGAGAAAGGCGACCAACAGGGTGCGGCCGGCGGAATCATTGGCCATGACGGGACTTCCTTTGCCGGATATGGGCGAGCAGCACGAAGCGGTCGATTACCGGCGCGAAGACGTTGCCGAAGAGAATGGCGAGCATCGTCCCTTCGACGAAGAGGGGATTGAAGCTGCGCACCAGAATGATCATGGCGCCGATCAGCAGGCCGTACCACCATTGACCGGTGCGGGTGAGAGCCGAGGAGACCGGGTCGGTGGCCATGAAGACCAGGCCGAAAGCGAGGCTGCCGAGAACCAGATGCCAGTGGAAGGGGAGGCCGAGCATGGGATTGCCCTCCCCCCCGAGAAGCGTCAGCAGGCTCGCCAGGGTGAAGGCACCGAGCAGGCCGGCGAGCATGACCCGCCAACTCGCCACGCCCGCAGCCAGCAGGATCGCGGCGCCGAGCAAGCAGGCCGCCGTCGAGGTCTCCCCGGGGGCGCCGGGGATGGCGCCCCAGAAGGCCTGACTCCAGGTCAGGGCGGCGCTGAGCTCCGGCAAGCCGCCGGCGGCGGCTAGGGCCAGAGGGGTGGCGCCGGTCACGCCGTCGATAGGGATATAGGCGCTGTCGGCAGCGAATCCGGCGGGATAGGCGAAGAAAAGAAAAGCGTAGGCGGCCAGGGCCGGATTGATGAAGTTGCGCCCAGTGCCGCCGAAGACCTCCTTGCCCAGCACCGTGCCGAAGGAGACGCCGAGGATGATCTGCCACCAGGGGAGCGCCGGCGGCAGGATCAGTGCCAAAAGCGTCACGCTCACCAGCCAGGCGGCATTCAGCGCCTGGCGCCGGGCTCGGGAAAAGAGGGCCTCCCAGAAGAGCGCGGTGAGGGCGCAGAGAAGCAGGGTCGGCAGCAGATAAAGGAGGCCGAGGAGCAAATTGGCCGTCAGGGAGGCCGGATCGTGAGTGATGCCGAGCCATTGAAAGACGGCTTCGCGCCAGTCGAAGAGGGCCTCGATCTTCTCGGTCGCCATGGCCAGCTGCATCTGCCGGCCGAGGTTCCACAGGGCCGTAACGAAGCAGGGGGTCAGGGCCAGCAGCACCCAGCCCATGATTCGGCCGAGATTGGCGTGATCCCGAACCAGCGGGGCGTCGGTGGTTTTCTTCTCCTCATCCCGGCCGAGCAGGATGCGCGCCGCGGAGGTCGGCTCTTTCGGGTCGTTGGTCCTCATCCTTCTTTCTCGATTTTGTCCAGAGTGGCCCGCAGCAGGCTGCCGAAATCATTCTTGCCCGGGCAGACGAAGGAGCAGAGGGCCAGATCCTCCTCCTCCAGTTCCAGGCAGCCCAGGGCCCGAGCCTCCTCCGTGTCGCCGCAGGCGAGGGCGCGGAGCAGGTAGGGAAGTATCAGGTCGAAGGGCATCACCCGTTCATAGCGGCCATTGGGAAAGATGGCCTGGGCCGTGCCGTGCCGTTGGTCGTCGAGGCTGTAGCTTTTCCCGTGCGGAAGCCACGCCCGTAGCGGATTGAGGAAGGAGAGGAGTGGCCGGGAGCCGCCGGTGCGCGGCAGGGCGCAGACTTGTAGATGGAAACGGCCGAGAAAGGCGAGCGCGCCTTCCGCCGGGCGGCCATGCAGCACCGAACCGGCGACGATGCGCTGATCGGCGGAGACATTTTCGTCCCGCAGCAAATCGACACAGGAGGCCCCCAGGCGGGTGCGGACCAGGCGCGGCTGGGGAATCCCCGGCCCGGACAGGGCGATGACGCGGGCGGGGTCGAGGCGGCCGCTGGTGAAGAGTTGGCCGATGGCGAGCAGATCCTGATAACCCAGATGCCAGACCGCGAGGCCGGTGGTGATGGGGACCAGCCGGTGGATGTGGGTTCCCGGCAGTCCGGCCGGATGGGGGCCGCTGAACTGAACCCGTTCGATGCCGCGCGGCACGACCGGTTCCGGGCCCGGTCCAAGGCAGAGGTAGAGAGGGCCGTCGGTCAGGTGACGCAAGACCCGCA
>DIVU01000194.1 GCA_002423365.1 Desulfuromonadaceae bacterium UBA6124
GCCTACTACGGGTTTTATGGCTGGCCGATGTATTGGGGCGGCCCGGATGTGTGGGGGGCCTATCCCTTCATTGTGCATGACCCGGAAAAGCTCAAACAGGCGACGGCGGAAGAGAAGACCTGGGATCCCTATTTGCGCAGCTCCCAAGATGTTACCGGCAGTCATCTCCAGGCGACGGACGGTGAACTCGGCCATGTTCTTGATTTTCTCATCGATGACAAGACCTGGGTGATTCGTTATCTCGTTATCGATACGCGGAATTGGTGGCCGGGGAAAAAGGCTTTGATCTCGCCCAAATGGATCGAGCGCATCAGTTGGCTGGAGTCAAAAGTCTTCGTCAATCTGGCCCGCGAGACGATCAAACAGGCGCCGGAATACAAGGAAGAGGCGCTGCTGACCCGGGACTATGAGGCTAGTCTTCATGCCCATTACCAGCGCGAGAAATACTGGAAAGATGACCCGACGGACCAGGATCGGTCCCGGTAAAGCGTAGCCGTGGCAACTCATCCCGCGACCGGGCGACGGAAGGCAAGGGGTCTTTCGGAGCCCAAAACGTCGGGACAACGGCATCAACCATTCAAAGGAGAACGTCGTATGAAAGCAATCGTGACAACGGTGGTTCTGTTATTGCTCACCGCGACCGTGCCCGCTTTTTCGCAGATGTCGGATATGTCCATGAAGGAGCGCGGGATGGGGCATGGCCCGATGATGCAAATGGGCCCTATGGACAAGATGGGCGACATGATGGGCATGTGCATGGAACATGCTGAGATGATGGGGCTGAGCGATGACCAGTTGCTGAAAATGAAACCCCTCCACAGCGAAATGCAGAAAAAGCAGGCCCGGTTCAAGGCCGATGTGAAGATTGCCGAAATCGAACTCATGGAAATCCTCGAAGCGAAGGATTTTAATCTTGATGAGGCCAGTGCCGCGGTCGGCAACATTGAAAAGGTAAAAACGGCCCACCATCTGGAAATGATAAAGGCCATGAAAGAAATGCGGGCGCTGCTGACGGATGAACAGTTCAAGAAAATGAAAAAAATGATGCCGATGAGGGCCGGTGACAACCAGGAAGGGTGACCCCCCGCTTGTTCCAGCGCAGCGTGAACGGCATCCCGACCCCGATGAAATGGCCGGCGACGGCAAGAGCCCGCCGAGAAAGGATGGTTGCCATGCGTAACAGGGAAAAAGGAAAGATCGGGTGGATTTTGCTTTGGCTCCTGGGAGTCCCGATTCCGGTCCTGTTTTTGTTCTATGTCCTGCGTGGGTGTACCTGATGCCGGGGCGGTCCGCTTGCAAAAATACCCGCCGGCGTCACAACCCCATCGCCCGGTCGAACCAGGGTCTACTTAAGTTCAGGGCGTGACGAGCGCCGATTAAAGCAACGCTGTATGAGGTGAATCATGGAAATGAACGACTGGGAAGGCGGTAAGACCGAAAAATCCGCGCCGGACGGCCAAGAACGTGGGAAGTCCTGCGGCTTTGACGAGGTCAAATCGATCGTGGCCGACAGGATCCATCAAGTCGCCGAGGCGCTGGGCGGAAAAGCGGCGGAGCAGGATGCGCGATCGGGCGCGGCTCACTACGGAAAAGAGGCCTCCGAGTGGCTGGATCAATCCGCCGAGTACGTCCGGCAATTCGATTATAAGCAGGCGGACGCCAGGGTCCGGGAATACGTCAGGCAGAGCCCGGAGCGCAGCCTCTTGATCGCAGGGGCCGTCGGCCTGATTATCGGCGCTCTTTGGCGACGCCGGTAAGGAGCGGTTTCCCGATGACCAACACAGGTGCCAACCAAGACCCGGCCACGCCACCCGAGTCCCTCCCCGAATTATTGGGTCGGCTGGCCAAAAGTTCGGCGGCTGTGGTGCACAACGAAATCGATCTGGTGCTCCAGCAAATCCGCGAAAAGGGCAGGGCGGCTCTCGGTGGAATCTTGCTCGTCGCGACCGGAGCGGTTTTCGGGGTCGCCGGATTAGTGTCGCTGTGCGCCGCATCGATTATCCAACTCACGGCCTACATGTCCCCCGCCATCGCGGCGCTGGTCACTGGAGTGGCGGTTAGTTTCGTCGGTATTGTCATTGCCTTTATCGGTTACAGGCAATTGAAAAAGTCGATTCGTAACCCCTAAAGCCGAGGGAAATACTTAAAAAGGAGAGGACCAAATGGCTGAACGCGAGCGCAGCAGCGAAGATATTCGCCGGGATATCGCCAGGGAAGAGGAGAACCTTTCCCAGACCGTCGAGCAAATCGGCGAGCGCATCAAAGAGAAACTCGATTGGCGTGCCCAGGTGAAGGACTCTCCCTACTGGGCGCTGGGCGCTGCCGCCGGCCTGGGCTATTTGGCCTCGAAGGTCCTCGCCAGGCGCGCCACGCCCATGGAACGAATCCTCGGTTCCCTTGCCGAGGAAGTTCGCGGCTCACTTGGGGGCCCGCCGAGCGCGGCCGCCGGGCCCGGCCTGATCCGGATGACCTTGCTGGGTATCGCCACCAAGGCCGCCGCCGACTGGATCCGGGAGGAATGTCCCCTCGACCGTGTAACCCGCGGTGGCGTCGGGCCGCGACCTTCTACCTTTCGGGATGCGAATATCGACCCGGAAACGAATATGTAGAACATCACCCCTAACCCAGATTCTTAAGAAGGAGATACCATGGATACCGATAATTACCGAGACGGCACCGCCACCGAAAACATCCTGGAACAAGGCGCCGAAGCTTACGAGCAAGCGGAGCGGGCGGTCGGCGATGCCTATGACAAAACGGCCCGGAAGGTCAGCGAAACCTATGAGAAGGCCAAGAGTTATAGTCACGAAAATCAGGGCAAGACTATTTTTATCGCCTTAGGCATCGGCGTCGGCCTTGGCCTTCTCCTCGGCGCCAGCTCACATCATCGCTCGCGTACCAGCCGCATTGCGGAACCTGTCGTCAATGCGCTTTCCGACGTGGCGTTGGCATTCTTCCGTTAAGGCGAAGCAACGGGGCGATCACAGGGGTTCGCCATGACGACCCGGTTGTTTCTCTGCCGGAGCAGGAAAGCGGTAGTGCCCAGGACGTCAGGGGGGGAGAAAGGGACCGTCGAGCTTCATCGAGCGTCTTTCTCCCCCCTTTTTTAGCGGGACTCCACGCGTCAAGATCACAACGGGAAAAACATCATGCCGAATGACCCCAAGCCGGAGGTGAAACCGCACTCCATCACTTTCTATGTGATCCTGGGGGCGGCGTTGTTCGCCGTCATCAAGTCGTTTCCGCTGCTGTCTCCCATTCTGTTGTCGTTTCTGCTGGTTATGCTGATTTCTCTGGCCGTGAATCCGGTCATCTCGCGGATGCGGGCGTTGCGGGGTGGGAGAAAAAGCGCGACGGGACTGATCGTGGGAGCGTTGGTTGTGGTCATTGGCTTGACCGGCTGGGCTTGCTTCGGGCCGATGCAGGCATCGGTCGTCAAGCTCTCGGAACAGTTGCCCGCTTACTGGGAACGTTTCCAAAAACCCCTGATTAAAATGGAACAGCAGGCGGTGCTTTCCGAGGAAAAACTCCAGGCCGAAGTCACCACTGAAATTTCCCGGACCGCAACGGAGCAAGGCCAGATCGAAATTTCCCGGCAACTCGCGGAAGCGGCTCCGTCCCCAGCCAAAGAGACGGGATCGCTTCGTTCCGGTTTGAGCGAAATGTTCCGGGGCGTGGTCGGCCGTTTCACGGCGGTGGCGTTCAACACGACTCAGATCCTGATCGTTTTGGTGACGGTCTTCTTCGGCGCGACCTTTACCCTGATGAATCCGCGGCCGATCTTTCGGGGCATATTCTCTCTGGTGCCCGAGCGCCACCACGAGCAGACCCTGATCATCGTGCAACGCATTGGAAAATTCGTGCCCAGGTGGGCCGGAACGACGCTGCTGGGGATGCTGACGATCGGCCTGCTGGTTTTCTTGCTCATGTGGCCGATTTTCGGATTCATGGATGCGCTGGTTCTCGGGCTGATCGCGGGGCTGCTGGAATCGGTTCCATTTCTGGGGCCGATCCTCAGCGCCATCCCCGCGATCCTGTTTGCGCTTGGAAAAGGGGGAATGACTCCGTTGTGGGTCTTGCTCGCCTATATCGCGATCCAGGCGTTGGAGAACAACGTGATCACCCCGTTCATCATGGCGCGCGGCATGAAAATGCATCCCCTGGCGGTGATCTTTTCCATGCTGTTGTGCGTGGCCGCCTTCGGTGTGCTGGGAGTGCTGGTCGCGACCCCTCTGGTTGCCGTCGCAAATATCGTTCACGACGAGTTGTATCGAAAGCGCTTTCTGCCGACGATTACCGACGCCGACCTGGATTTGCTGGCAAAAAAAGCCTTGTTCGAAAAGTAGCCGGGCCGTTCGACCTGGAGGTGCTGAACGGGGAGATCGAACCGTTCGGAAAGGTCGCCTGTGGCAAGCCCCCGCCGGTCGGGTGCGTTATCGACCGCGGGATCAAACCGAGGAGAATGTTATCGCTACGAAAATATCGAGATTTGCGACCCGGGCCCATCAAGTTCTACGGCCCGACCGGGAAACGGAGTTGCTGCGAACGGAGCTGTTCAGCCTTGAGCAACTCAAACGTCATGGCCTGACGCTGGCGAGCCGGCATCGCCTCGCTCCGTCTCCGGGACCGGACCGTTTGTTGCCGCGGCTGGCCGACAATGCCCGCGTTCTGATGGCGGCGTATGACGTTGTGACCGCCGCCACCCCGGGACATCGGATCGTGCCGGCGGAAGCCTGGCTACTCGACAACTTTTATCTCATCGAACAACAGATCGGGCTGGCGCGGCGTCTTCTGCCCCGTGGGTACAGCCGGCAGTTGCCGTGCTTGGCCGATGATCCTTCCGCCGGGTTCCCGCGCATCTACGACATCGCCTTGGAGTTGATCTCGCACACCGATGGCCGTATCGATAACGACAACACCACCCAGTTCGTTGTTGCTTACCAGCAGGTTGAACCATTAAAGATCGGAGAATTGTGGGCCTTTCCGATCATGCTGCAACTGGCGTTGTTGGAAAATCTGAGCCGTGTTGGGCTGCGGATTGCCCATCGGCGGGAGGATCTCGACGCCGCCGTCACCTGGGCCGATCGCATGCTCGCGGCGGCCGAGCGGGACCCGAAGCAACTGATCCAGTTGCTGGCCGAGTTTGCCAACGCCGACGTGCCGCTGACCGCGCCCTTCGTGGAGGAATTTTACTCCCGGCTCCAGGCCCAGGGGTCGGCGATGGCCTTCGTTCAAACCTGGGTCGAGCAGAAACTGCTCGA
>DIVU01000244.1 GCA_002423365.1 Desulfuromonadaceae bacterium UBA6124
CCGAGGAGGCCGCCGTGGACCTTGGGATGGAGGGTCTTGACCCGGCCGTCGAGCATTTCCGGAAAGCCGGTGAACTCGGAGACGTCCTTGACCGTCAGGCCGGCATCCCTTAAAAGCTTGGCGGTGCCGCCGGTGGAGAGGATCTCGACGCCGTAAGCGGCCAGTTCCTTGGCGAATTCGACGATGCCGGTCTTATCCGACAGGCTGATGAGGGCGCGCTTGATGGTAGCCATGGGGGAGTGTCCTTTCTTGCGAAGAGCGGGGAGCGAAAACGTCGGTCCGTCAATCCGCCAAGTAGGTACGGATGCGGCGGCGAACCTGTATACGTTACGCCAAAAACACGAAAAAACCGTCATGCCGGCGGTTTTTTCAGAAGTCGATCGCGTTCAGAAAAGCCGTTTCGAAGGCCGGGGTTCCCGAAAGAGGATAGGGTTTAAGACTTTGGACCAGGGATTCCAGCCGGGTCACGGCCTCGGGTTCGAGCAGATAGCGAATGGTGCCGAGAAGCGCTCCCGCCGGGACGAAACGCACCCTATCTACCATGTTTTCCGGCAACATGGCAACTTTTTTCAATGTCTCAGGCGCCAGGGAAAGCCCGAAAGAACCGGTCAGAAGAACCGCCCCGACCTGTTCCGCCCCGACCCCGGCACGGGCGAGCAGGCAGTCGATTCCCGCCCGTACCGCCCCCTTGGCCAGCTGAAAGGCGCGGATGTCGGCCTGGGTCAGGCGCAGCTCCCGCGCCGCGTCCCGATAAAGGCGCAGGGCGTAGCCTTCTCCCTCCGCGACCAGATAACGGGCGAGATTGGTCGTCACCCGCTCGGGATCGAGGAGCGTGCCGTGGCGGTCCATAAGTCCGGCGTCGCGGGCGGCGGCTACCGCCTCGACCAGCCCGCTGCCGCAGAGCCCCAGGGGCGGACGGTCGGCGACGGTGAACAAGCGCAGGGCATCCTCCTCGACCCGAACGCCGCGAATCGCTCCCGGCGTCGCGGCCATGCCGCAGGCGATCTCCGCCCCCTCGAACGCCGGTCCGGCGGGGACCGAGGTCACCCACCAGCGCCCCTTGGCAAAAAGGGCCATCTCGCCGTTGGTGCCGACATCGATGTAGAGCGTTACGGCTTCGGGCGGCGGACAGGCGAAGAGAAAGGCGACCAGATCACCGCCGACATAGCCGCTGACCTGGGGGAAGAGATAAAGCGGCACCGGCAGGTCGAGCCCCAGTTCGGCGGGGTCGAGCAGCGCGCCTTCGGGATGTCGGGGTCGGTGAGGAGGGAAGAGGATAGCGTCGACGGGCAAGCGGCGCAGCAGATGACTGATCGCCGGGTTGGCGGCGGCCGCCGCGCCGCGCAGGGATTCGCGGGGGCGGCCGGAGAGGCTGAGGAGCTCGGCCAGAAGCTGGTCGATGCCTGCGACCAGCAGCCGTTGCAGGCGCTCCCCCTCCCCTTTGTGCGCCGCTTCCAGGCGACGGATGACATCGCTGCCCAGTTCCCGCTGGGGATTGAGCAGGCGGGATTCGGCCAGGGTCCGGCCGGAAGCGTCGACCAGCCGCCCGGCCAGGGTGGTCGTCCCCAGATCGAGGGCGAGATAGCTGTCGGTAGGGTTCATCGATCCCCGAATTTATTTACCGCGATAGATGCGCGGCACCCGCTTGCTGATCTGACAGAAAACTTCGTAGGAGATGCTGCCGATGCGCTCGGCCCATTCCTCGGCGCTGACCCGGTTGCCGTTGTCCCGGCCGAGGAGGGTCACTTCGTCGCCGATCTCCACGCCGGGGATGTCGGTGACGTCGATCAGCGTCCAATCCATGCAGACGGTCCCCGCCACCTTCGCCCGTTTGCCGCGAATCAGCACCTCGCCGCAGTTGGAGAGGCGCCGGTTGTAGCCGTCGGCGTAACCGACGGGGATGGCGGCAAGCAGCGTCTCGCGCCCGGCGACGAAACGGTGGGCATAGGAGACCCCGGTCCCCGTCGGTACCCGTTTGAGCTGGGCGACGCTGGTGCGAAAGCTCATCACCGGCTGCAGATCGAGCCGACCGGCGAAGGCGGCACTCGGCAGGGCGCCGTAGAGGACGATGCCCGGCCGTACCAGGTTGCATTCGGGCAGATCCTTGGTGAAGATGGCGGCACTGTTGCCGATATGGATGAATTCCGGCGAAAACCCGGCTTCCCGCACCTGGGCGAGGCCATCACGGAAAATAGCGATCTGCCGGTCGGTGAAGGGATGCTCCGGCTCATCGGCCAGGGCCAGATGGGAGATCACCCCGGCCAGGTGTAGATGTTTCAACTCCGCCAGGCGCGGCAGCACCTCGGACAGCTCTTCGGGACGGAAACCGACCCGGCCCATGCCCGTATCGATCTTCAGATGATAGCGGCAGAGATCCCCCCGCTCGGCGGCGGCGCGATCCATGCGCCGGGCGGCGTCGAGATCAAAGAGCGTCGGGGTCAGGCGGTGGCGGAAGAATTCCTGTTCCTGATCGGGATAGACGCCGCCCAGAACCAGGATCGGCCGATCCACCCCGGCGGCGCGCAGCTCTATCCCTTCCTCGGCAATCGCCACCCCAAAGAGATCGACCCCGGCCTGTTGCAGGGCCGGAGCCACGGAGGCCGCGCCATGGCCGTAGGCGTCGGCCTTAACCACCGCCAGCACCTGGGTTTTCGGGGTAATTTGTCGGCGCACTTGCAGAAGATTATGACGCAGGGCGGCAAGATCGATTTCGACGTGGGTGGGACGACGGCCATGCATGACGGAAACCTCACCGGGAAAGATAAAAAGGATTTTTTAGCACGCGGTAAAGAGCGGTGTAAAGGGCAAACTCCCCGTGCAACAGGGGCTCAAGACTTTAGAGGTTGACAGCCCGGGGGGGAATCCGATACGCTCAAGCGATATTTCCCGGAGAATTCGTCTATGTGCCTGGATAATGGAACCTTTCTTCTCGTTTACAGCGACGGTGAACTGAGCCTGGAGCATGTCGCCTCGGTCCTGCCCGTGGCCGGCGGCCTTAAACTGGTGGACGTTTTCGGCAAGAGCCGGGAAATCGCCGGCGCCATTGAGGAAATCGATCTGCTCAACAAGCGCATCGTCGTCGCCTGAGGCGACGGCCAACGGTCCAAGTCGAAAATCGATATATTTAAAAAATACCGCTAGGGGAGTTTTATACTGAGAGTTTCGCCCCCGCGAAACGACCCTTGGAACCTGATCCGGGTGATGCCGGCGTAGGGAAGCGGCGACCAGAACCGACGACGTTCAAATCGCCGCGCCCCCATTGTCGGGTCCGGCGATTTTTCTTTGCCCCAACTCCGAAGGGAAAGAACGGCCATGAAGACCATCGAAGGGCTCTATCTGATTACCGACCACAACCGGGACGGCCAGTTGAAGGCCCGGGTCAAGGCCGCCCTCAAGGGGGGCGCGCGCATCGTCCAGTATCGGGACAAGACCCGCCCGACCAGTGAACAGGTGGCGGACGCCGCGGAGTTGCGGGAACTGTGCCACAAACACGGCGCCCTATTTCTGGTCAACGACGATGCCGAACTGGCGCAGGCCTGCGCAGCCGACGGCGTCCATCTCGGCCAGGAAGACGGTACCATCGCCGATGCGCGCAAGCGCCTCGGTCACGGCCGCATCATCGGCATTTCCACCCGCACCGCCGAAGAGGCGATCAAGGCGGAAATGCAGGGGGCCGATTACGTCGCCATCGGCAGCATTTTCCCCACCGCCAGCAAGCAGGACGCCGTGGTGGTCGGCCTCGAAAGCCTGGCCAAGGTGCGCCGGGCGGTGACCATCCCGGTCGTTGCCATCGGTGGGATCGACGCCAACGGCGCCGACGCCGCCCTCAATGCCGGTGCCAACTCGGTGGCGGTGATTTCGGCGATCATGGAGGATGACTCCCCGGAAATCGCCGCCCGCGAAATCGCCCTGCTCTTCAACCGCCGCAAGCCCTATCCGCGCGGCCGGGTGCTGACCGTAGCCGGTTCCGATTCCGGCGGCGGCGCCGGCA
>DIVU01000084.1 GCA_002423365.1 Desulfuromonadaceae bacterium UBA6124
GTGCAGGCCTTCCCGCCGCCGGAAATCTTCTTCGCCTTGCTCCTCGACGGTTCATATACGCTGGTGGAGACCTATTTCCTGAGCCTGCCTTCGCTCAGCTGGCAGATGGTGCTGGTCGGGGATCCCCTGTATCGGCCCTTTTCGCGGGCGGGTTCGCGGTTTTTGGGAAATCCTTGAGGGTTGCTGGGGTGGGTCTTTTTTTGCGAAGGCCTCTTCGGAGGATGCTTGCGTCTTTCATGGACAAAAAACTCTCCTGCCTTTAAACTCCGTTCTATCGACGAAAACCGATNNGTCCCAATTTCATGAAAATCGCTCCCCTGGTCGACGCCATGGAGCGCCGGGAAGAATTCGAGAACTATCTGGTTCATACCGGGCAGCATTACGACGAAAAGATGAGCCAATCCTTTTTCGTCGATCTCGGCATGCCCAAGCCGGATATCAACCTGGAGGTCGGCAGTGGCTCCCACGCCGAGCAGACGGCGCGGATCATGGTCGAGTTCGAAAAGGTCTGCCTGCAAGAGCGGCCCGATCTGGTTATCGTCGTCGGTGACGTCAATTCGACCATGGCCTGTACCATCACCGCCAAGAAGCTGGGGATCCAGGTCGCGCATGTCGAGGCCGGGCTGCGCTCGCGGGACATGACCATGCCCGAGGAGATCAACCGCCTCTGCACCGACGTCCTTTGCGACTATCTCTTCACCACCGACCATTTCGCCGACGAGAACCTGGCCGCCGAGGGGGTGCCCGCCGATAAGATTTTCTTCGTCGGCAACGTGATGATCGACACCCTGCTCAAGCACCGGGCGCTGGCGTCGACCCTCGATCTGAGCCGCAAGCTGGGCCTGACCCCCAAGGGCTACGCGACCTTGACCATGCACCGCCCCGGCAACGTCGACGATAAGCGGATTTTGACCGGCATCCTCGAAGCACTGGCGGAAATTGCGAAGGAGCTGCCCATCGTCTTCCCCATCCATCCCCGCACGAAAAAGATGGCCGAACAGTTCGGCCTCGGGCATTTTTTCAACAGCGGCGAGAAGGTGGAAGGCATCTGGATCACCGAGCCGCTGGGCTATCTGGAATTTCTCCATCTCAACATGAACGCCAGGCTGGTGCTCACCGACAGCGGCGGCTTGCAGGAGGAGACCACCGTCCTCGGCGTCCCCTGCATCACCATGCGCCCCAACACCGAGCGTCCCATCACCTGCGAGGTCGGCTCGAACATCATGGTCGGCAACGACAAGACCAGGATTCTGGAGGAGGCGCGCAAGATATTGAGCGGCGAAATCCCCCAGGGTCGCAGCCCGGAGAAGTGGGACGGCCATGCGGCAGAGCGCATCGTCAAGGTTCTGGTTCAGAAATTGGGCTGAAAAGCAAAGGCTTGATTCTGTCCACGGAAACTACGGAAGAAAAGATTTAAGACCTGATTTTAGACAGGATAAAGGCGGATAACTTCGGATAGAAGCAGGATAATCTTTTTGATTTTTGGTTTAACTTCCGATTTTATCCGCACTTATCCCGTCAAAAAAAGATTTTAAAGGTTTTTGTCCGTGCTTTCCGTGTTTTCCGTGGACCAAAAAGATTTTTCGATTTTTTACAGGAGTTGTCGTCAATGATTGTGCCGGTGATTTTATCCGGGGGGGCGGGGACGCGGTTGTGGCCGCTGTCCCGGGAGCTTTATCCGAAGCAGTTGCTCCCCCTGGTTGGGGAGCGGACGATGTTGCAGGAAACCCTCTGCCGGTTGGAAGGGACTCCCGACCTGGCGGCGCCGCTGGTGGTTTGCAACGAGAGCCACCGCTTCATGGTCGCCGAGCAGTTGCGCGCCATCGGCCAGGTTCCCACGGCCATCATCCTCGAGCCGGTCGGGCGCAACACCGCCCCGGCGGTGGCGACGGCGGCCCTGCGGGCGCTGGCCGAGGGCGGCGATCCGCTGCTTTTGGTGTTGCCGGCGGATCATGTCATCCGCGATGCCGCAGCGTTGTGTCGGGCCGTGGCACTGGCGGCGGCGGAAGCGGAGCGGGGGAAGCTGATGACCTTCGGCATCGTGCCGACCGGCCCCGAGACGGGCTACGGCTACATCCGCCGGGGTGCGCCGCTGAAGGAGACGGACGAAGCCTACGCCGTCGCCGCTTTCGTTGAAAAACCGGCGCTGGAGACGGCCCGCGCTTACATCGACTCTGGGGAGTATTACTGGAACAGCGGCATGTTTCTTTTCCGCGCTTCCGAATATCTGCGGCAGTTGCAACAGTTCGAGCCGGAGATGGTCGCTCGCTGCCGGGAGGCGGTGGAGCGGGCGGCGGTCGATCTCGATTTCCTGCGTCTCGACGCCGAGGCCTTCGCCGCCTGTCCGGGGAACTCCGTCGACTACGCGTTGATGGAAAAGACCGCCGCCGCGGCGGTGGTCCCTCTCGATGCCGGCTGGAGCGATGTCGGCTCTTGGGCGGCGTTGTGGGAGGTCGGCGTGCGGGATGCCGACGGCAACGTCAGCCACGGCGACGTGCTCGCTCACGCCAGCCGCGATTGCTATCTCTATGCCGGCAGCCGGTTGCTGGCGACGGTCGGGATCGACAATCTGGTGGTGGTGGAGACCGCCGACGCGGTGCTGGTGGCGGCGAAGGACCGGGTGCAGGAGGTCAAGGAGATCGTCGCCCGGCTCAAGGAGCAGAAGCGCGGCGAAGCCCTGCTCCACCGGCGGGTCAATCGCCCCTGGGGGAGCTACGAGTGCATCGGCGAGGCGCCCCGCTATCAGGTGAAGAAGATCGTTGTCGCTCCCGGCGCGGCCCTTTCGCTGCAACGCCATCACCATCGCGCCGAGCACTGGGTGGTGGTCAAGGGGACGGCGCGCATCACCTGCGGCGAGGAAACTTTTCTGCTCGGCGAGAACCAGTCGACCTACATCCCCCTCGGCGTGACCCATCGCCTGGAAAATCCCGGCAAGATTCCCCTGGAGCTGATCGAGGTTCAATCGGGGAGCTACCTGGGGGAGGATGACATCGAACGTTTCGAGGATACCTACGGAAGAGCCTGAGGAGATGCGTTAAGTGCAACTGAACTGCTTCAAAGCCTATGATATCCGGGGACGGATTCCCGATGAACTCAACGACGAGGTGGCCTACCGCATCGGCCGGGC
>DIVU01000026.1 GCA_002423365.1 Desulfuromonadaceae bacterium UBA6124
AACCCCTGCCAGAAGCTGAATGCCCGAGTGCGCACCAAGGGGTAATGCAGGCTGAAGCTTAGGGCATCGGCCCGGCCGTCGGCATCGAGAGCTGAAAATTCCTTGCCCAGTTCGTAATAGAGGCCGCTGTAGCCCACCCCCGCCCGCAGGCCGCTGGAACCCACGGGGAGGGCGTAACTGACCGCGCCGCTGTAAAAATCCTCGGCGCCGGTTACCCCCAGTCGTAACTCATCGCCCAGGCCCAGGGCATCGTTACAGACGATCTGGGTGGCGCCGCGCAGGGCGCCGGTGTACCGGTTGCCGAAGTTGTCCACCGAGGCATTGCCGCCAAAGAGGGGGCCTTCGACGGCTTCGATGAGTACCCGCGTGGTTCCCGGCGTGTCCCCCCGCTCCAGAATCCCCCGGGCCGAAATGCCGGGGATATCGTTCATTAGCAGGACTGCCCGCTCCAGGTCATCCCCCCGCAGGGGTTCGCCGGGACGGACACCGGCGCCGATAAGGCCGCGCAGAACCGAGTCGCGCAACCGGCGCGACCCGTCAGGAAGAATGGTCGCCTCCCCTTCGGACCGACCGGCGATGACGGCGATTTCCACGAGTCCCTCGGTCACATCCTGCCGAGGCAGATAAGCCCGAGCCAGCAGAAAATTCTTCTCCCGCAGATAGGCGGCGACGCGGCGAGTCAGCCGGTGCAGATCGGCCAGGCTCTGCTCCTTGCCCACCGCCTCTTTGACCAGCTCTTGCAGCGCGGCCTCGTCGGCGATGCCGTCGAGGCCGGTGAAGCGAAACCCCTTGACCAGCACCCTGGACCCGTCCTCGCTCACCCCTTGCCGCTCTTCCTCCTCCCCTTCCGGCGGGGCGCGCCGTTCGGGTACCCGGGGAGAGAGCTCCTTCTGTTCCCGGAAAATCCGTCCGGCATCGGGAATCGCAACCGCCCAAACGACATCGGCACACGAAAGCAGGACACCGAGGAATAATAGAAATCGCCCGAAACGCAGCATAGCAACCTCCCGACCCCAAAAATTCAACCACCCAAGCGCAATCGAAAAACCAGATCACGAAAAAACTAGCAATTAATGCGCCAAATTAAAGGGAATAAACCCGAGAGCCCGCTAGTTTTTTAATTTTTTCGCGTGATCGTCATGCCGAAATCGAAACAAAAAAAAGCCCGTGAGTCCCTAGACCCACGAGCTTTGTCCTTCTGTCGAGCGTGCTTCCAATGCCGCCGTCTTCCCTGTCGCCGTTGCGAGCGGAGCGTGGCGGTTTCCCGGTCAGCCGCGCGCGACGCCGGCCGGGCGACGACTGGCATTGCGCCGGTTGGACGCGGCCTTGCCCGCCGGACGGGGAGTTGGGGCGGCCGGAGCCTTACTCTTGGCCTTGGGCCGGGAAGGCTGACGCGGGGGACGGGCGAACTCCCGATCCTTGACCGGGGCCGGGACCGCATAATCGAAACCGACGAGTTTGCGCTGCTCCAGGGGCTTGCCGAGCACCCGCTCGATGGCCCGCACCATGACGGCATCTTCCGTCGTCACCAGGGTAAAGGCATCGCCGGAACGAGCGGCGCGGCCGGTGCGGCCGATGCGATGCACGTAGGCTTCGGTGGTGTCAGGGATGTCGTAGTTGATGACGTGGGAAACTTGGCTCACGTCGATCCCCCGGGCGGCGATGTCGGTCGCTACCAGCACCTGAAAGGTGCCGTCGCGGAAACCGTCAAGGGCCTCCTGGCGGCGGTTCTGGGAGAGATTCCCCTGCAGGGAGGCGGCCCGGTGGCCGGCCTTGCTCAGCTGTTCGCCGAGGCGCTTGGCGCGATGCTTGGTGCGGGTGAAGATCAAGACCGAACCGGTATCGGTATGCCGCAGCAATTCAAGGAGCAGCGGCGTCTTGAGATGCTGCGCCACCGGATAGAGGGCATGGCTGACGGTCACCGCCGGGGCGGTGGTGCCGACCTGAACCGTGACCGGATCCCTCAGCACATCCTGCGCCAGGCCGCGAATCTCGTCGGGCATGGTCGCCGAAAAGAGCAGGGTCTGCCGCTGGGCGGGCAAGCGCTTGAGGATCTTGCGGATCGCCGGAAAGAACCCCATGTCGAACATCTGGTCCGCTTCGTCGAGGACCAGCACCTCGAGATGGGAAAGATCGATCGTCCCCTGATCGAGGTGATCCTGCAAACGGCCGGGGCAGGCGACGACGATTTCGACCCCTTTTTTCAGCTTGGCAAACTGCGGATTGATGCCGACGCCGCCGTAGATGGTCATGCTGCGCAAGCCGGTGCGGGCGCCAAGGGTGGTGATGTTTTCGTGAATCTGCTCGGCCAGTTCGCGGGTCGGGGCGATGACCAGCGCCCGCACCCGGCCGCGCTCCCCGGCAAGGAGCCGGTGGAGGATGGGCAGGGCAAAGGCGGCGGTTTTACCGGTGCCGGTCTGGGCCAGGCCCATGACGTCGCGTCCGGCCATGACCGCCGGAATGGCCTGGGCCTGAATGGGGGTGGGCGTCCGGTAACCGGCGGCGGTGATGCCTTCGGCGACCTGGGGATGAAAGGCGAATGTGCTGAAATCCATGTATGTCCTTCTGTCTTCCATGCGTTCCAAAAAAACAAAAACCCCGGAGGGATTCCAGGGCTTACGAGCTTTTCGTTGTCATCCGGGAACTGCGTTTGATATGGTGCACAGTAGCAGCGATCGGGCGCCGATGTCAAGCTTATCCCGTAAATTCCCGCTTTTAGCCGACTCGGGAGGATAAATTCATGACGGATTTCAGCGGCAGGACCATTCTTGTCACCGGCGGTGCCCAGGGCATCGGCCAAGGGATCGTGCGCTATCTGCTGCCCCGTGGAGCCAACGTGGTCGCCGCCGATATCGACGGCGAGGCCTGCGCCTTTCTCGAAAGGGAACTGGCGTCGCCGCGCCTGTTGACGGTGGTCGCCGACGTCGCCGACGAAATCGCGGTGCGCCGCTGCCTCGAAGAGGTCCACCGCCGCTTTGAAGGCCTTTCCGGGCTGGTCAACAACGCCGCCCTCGCCCATGCCCATTCCGGCCCCCTCGAAGCGTTGTCCCTCGAAGACTGGAACCGGGTGCTGGCGGTCAACCTGACCGGCGCCTTCCTCGTCACCCGTGAGGCCCTCCCCCTGTTGCGCGCCGCCGGCGATGGGGCCGTGGTCAACATCGCCTCGACCCGCGCCCTGCAATCGGAAACGGAGTGCGAAGCCTACGCCGCGAGCAAGGGCGGACTCGTCGCCCTGACCCACGCGATGGCCCAGAGTCTCGGCCCCGCAGTGCGGGTCAATGCCATCTCGCCGGGCTGGATCGAAACCGGCGACCGGCAAAAGCCCTCGGCCCGCCGGCCGGTGTCTCACAGCGAAGCCGACCGCGCCCAGCATCCCGTCGGCCGGGTCGGCCTGCCCGAGGACATCGCCGCCCTCGCCGCCTTTCTCCTCGGCCCCGAAGCGGGCTTCATCACCGGCCAGAACTTCGTTGTCGACGGCGGCATGACCCGCAAGATGATCTACGCCGAGTAATGCCCCCGCCCCATCCGGCCGCGCAAGGCGTCGCATTCGGCATGCAGGTCCGCCAGGCGCCGCGCCCATTCCCGCTCGTCCTGCGCCGCCGCGAACACCGGCGTGACCTGCTCCGCCGCGACCGCCCGCAAACATCCTTGCACCTTGCGCCGGAGCCACCCCTGAGATAACGCTCCGACCTGCTCCGCCATTTTCCAGACTTCCATAATCCTTATCTCCTTCCCTTTGAGTTCGGTCGAAGTATGGATGCGGAAGTTTAATCCCGCGTGAGACCGCCGTTAGAAATTGATGTGGCGCATCAGTAAAACACCGGGAACGGACAACCAAGATCTCGCGGCACGCTAACCTTGCGCAAACAATTCCGGCCTAGAGTACCGCATCGAAATCAAACAGACGAAAGGAGAACCACCATGAGTCAAGCGATCGCCGAAGACCTTTTCCCCACGGAAGAGAGTTGCCCCTTCTTCGCCCTTTCCCCGAGTGAAGGCAAACCGAGTTGCACCACCAGCCCCCGGGCCTCTCTGCAACATTGCTATTGTGAAACGGAAGACTACGACAGCTGCCCCCTCTTTCTTGGCCGCCTGCTGCGTAACAGCCGACCCAAGTTCCGCGGCACCCTCGATCTCGTCCACAAGTAAGCAACTCCCCCTATTGGCTTGCCCTCTTCCCCCCCGCCTGTGCTAGTATGACCGCTAACTATTCCGGTCATCAGCACGGGGGATCCCCATGAAAAAATCCGTTATTGTTCCCGCCGCCATCCTTGCCGCTGTCCTTGCTCTTATCAGTGCCGCCCTATTTTTTTTCTTTTCGCCGAAATCGGTTCAAACACCGCAACCCCTCGCCGAATCGGTAGCGCCCGAAGCGGCGGAACCGGTCCAACCGGACATTCTCTACCCTCTCGCCGAAACACCCGCCGCGCCCCCCGAAGACCTGGGCGAACTGCGGCCCGACGCTGATCCGGGGCCTCCCCTCCCCCCCGAGGTGGAAGACGGCGATGC
>DIVU01000381.1 GCA_002423365.1 Desulfuromonadaceae bacterium UBA6124
AGGATACCGGCACCGCCACCATCGTCGCCAAAAAGGGCCAGCAGGTTTGGACCGGCGTGAAGGATGAAGAATATCTCTCCAAGGGGGTCTACAAGACCTACACCGAGGAAAACCTCCGTTACAGCCAGACCGTCGCTCTCGACATGTACGAAGAGAAGAATACCGGCACCAACCTGCCGGCGCAGATCGACATCATGGCCACCGAAGGCGACTACTACAAATTCCTTTTCATCACCAAAGGCGGCGGCAGCGCCAACAAGACCATGCTGTACCAGGAAACCAAGGCCCTGCTCACCCCCGAGAAACTGGAAAAATTTCTCATCGAGAAAATGAAATACCTCGGTACCGCCGCCTGCCCGCCGTATCACATCGCCTTCGCCATCGGCGGAACTTCGGCCGACTCCTGCATGAAGACCGTCAAACTGGCCACCGCCAAGGATCTCGACGGACTGCCCACGGTCGGCAACGAACACGGTCAGGCCTTCCGTGACATTGAGCTGGAGAACCGTCTGCTCGTCGCCGCCCAGAAACTCGGCATCGGCGCCCAGTTCGGCGGCAAGTACTTCGCCCATGACGTGCGTGTCATCCGCCTCCCTCGCCACGGCGCCTCCTGCCCCGTCGGCATGGCGGTTTCCTGCTCGGCCGACCGCAACATCAAAGCCAAGATCACCAAAGACGGCCTCTTCATCGAAGAGATGGACCGCAATCCGGGCCGCCTGATTCCCGATCAGTATCGCGGCAAACACGGTCACGGCACCAAAATCGATCTCAACAAGCCGATGAAGGAAATCCTCGCCGAACTCTCCAAGCTCGAAGTCGGCGCCCCGCTACTGCTCAAGGGGACCATCGTCGTCGGCCGCGACATCGCCCACGCCAAGTTCAAAGAGATCCTCGACAGCGGCAAGCCGCTTCCCGAGTACCTCAAGAAACATCCGATCTACTACGCCGGCCCGGCCAAGACCCCCAAAGGCAAGGCTTCCGGCTCCTTCGGCCCCACCACCGCCGGCCGCATGGACTCCTATGTCGACCTGCTCCAGGCCAACGGCGGCTCGATGATCATGATCGCCAAGGGCAACCGCAGCCAGCAGGTCACCGACGCCTGCAAGAAACACGGCGGCTTCTACCTCGGCTCCATCGGCGGCCCGGCCGCCGTCCTGGCCGAGGAGAACATCAAGAAGGTCGAATGCATCGACTTCCCCGAACTGGGCATGGAAGCGGTCTGGCAGATCGAAGTCGAGGATTTCCCGGCCTTCATCCTGGTCGACGACAAGGGTAACGACTTCTTCAAGAAGCTGGGCCTGTAAGCGCCGGCTGACCATTCGTTAAATAAAAAAAACGCCCCGATCTGAAAAGGTCGGGGCGTTTTTTTATGAGCAATTTTACTGGAGTCGAAAAGGAGATCGACAAATTACGGACCGGTAGTGAAACTCCGCACCGGCCCCTCGGTCCGCCCCCCTCGTTCGTCCACAGCCGTCACCTGCCAATAATAGGTGGTCTGCTGGACCAGATCGCTCTGGATCAGGCTCCGTTCCGTATCGGGAGGCGCCGGGGCTGGGGCCGGTGCCGATCCCCCACCACCTCCTCCCCCACCGCAGGAGAGCAACAGCAGGAGAGCGGAAGCAAGGAGCGCAGCACAAAGCCAACGACGGGTGCTGCGGCGTCGCGTGACGAAAAAGAAGGGGATGAAAATTCCGCCCGCGCCCGCGAACAAAATCCCGCTTGCGGGAAACGCAAAAGAAGCGACGGAGATGGGAGTGCTGTCGCGAAAATCGGCAAAGGTGGAAATACGCACTTCGCTGGTGACCGCATCCCCGTCGGCATCCGCCAAGATATCCCAGCGCAACGTGACCGGGATGGCGACGCCGACGGCGCCGTCGGCCGGGAACAGAGGTTGTGGCGCCGGCGGGGGCGTATTGTAGTTCAGCAGAGCGTAGGCGCTGCGCACGTTCAACAACCCATAACCATAGCTGTTGTCGGCGCCCACCGGCCCCAGGTCGGTCGCCGAACTTTTCAAGGCCGCTTCCAACTCGTCGATCCGGGTATCGGGAAAAGCGCTCAGGAGCAGCGCCATGGCACCGGCCGCATGGGGAACAGCGATGGAGGTGCCGGTTACGTAATAGTAGGGAGCCGCGGCGGTGAGACCCGTCGTCTTGACATAGAAACCAGGCGCGACCAGTTCCGGATAGATCGTCCCGTCACAGGCCGAAGGGCCGCGACCGCTGAAATCGGAGATGGTCGTTTCCGAAGTCATGGTTCCCACCGAACCGACAGCAAAGGATTCGGGATAGCTGGCGGGGGCGACACTGGTGGCCGAACCGGGCCCGGTATTGCCGGAGGGGAAGAGGACGGCGATGCCCGCCGCCTTGAGCATCGCCACCACCTGGCGCAGATTCGTTACCGTCGCGTCACAGACGTTGGGCGCCTCCTCGAAGCCCCAGGAATTGTTCACCACATGGGGCGCGTCGTCGGTCGCCGAATCGCCGTCGGGATCGAGCAGCCAATCGAAGCCCGCCAGGATGGAAGAAGTGGGCGCCGCGCCCGCGTCGTTGAAAATCTTGACGGCGATCCAGCGGGCTTCCGGCGCCACGCCGATGTAAGAGCCGTCGTCATCGCCGCCGAGAATCACCCCCATCGTACTGGTGCCGTGGCCGTCCAGATCGATAGGCGTGAGATGTTCGCCGTTGGGATCGAACCAGCTGTTGTTCCCTCCCCGCCAGCGGGAGGCGAGGTCGGGATGGGTGGCATCGACGCCGGTATCCATGGTCGCGACGACAATTCCCTGACCGGCGTAGCCCAGGCTCCAGAGTTCGGGAGCCTTGATCAGGGAGATATTCGATTCGGCTGAACCGGCGGTGAGGGCGGGGACGATTTCCGGGGGATAGATCACCTCGTCGTAGCTCATGGCGACGACGTCGGCCCGGGCGGACAGCTCGCGCAGGGTGTCGACACTGGCCGTGAAGGCCAGGCCGTTGATGATGTTGAGATCCTTGATGTCGGGAACATTTCGCGAGCGCAGGAAATCCCGAGCCGCCTTTTGCGAAGAGGCGGCCCGCTCCTTGAGCAGGCTCGCCAGTCGCGGCTGCCGCGTTCCCGCTTCGTCGCGCAGGGCCATGGGTTCGACCCCGCCCCGGAAAGTGACGATGACGGGAATCTCCCCATCCGGCGAGGGGGAGGCGATCAGGGATTGGAGTCGGGGGTCAACGGTCGCCCCCGTGGCCGGAAGCGAAATTCCCAGCAAAGAAACGCAGACGGCCGTTAACAACAGCCGGAGAAGTCGAAAGCGCCCCATAATACCCCCTTGTGCCGGTTTTCAGGTTGAATCAGGAAGACATGCCGATCACCAGCATGCCGGAATTAAGGATGGCGATACCGAAGGCCACCAGCACCAGACCGCTGACGACGCGCACCGCCAGGGGATAGGCGTTGACCAGGCGAATTTTCTGGCGCACGGTTTGCGAGGCGTAGCCGGCCAGCAACATGGGGATGGCGAAGCCCAGGGAATAGAAGCCGAGCAGCACCAGCCCTGTGACTATTTGACCCTGGGTCGCCACCAGTGTCAAGACGCCGGAAAGCATCGGGCCGACACAGGGAATCCAGACCAGCCCCAAAGTCAGGCCGAGAACCAGCCCCGACCAGCGTCCGCGGCTGCCGGACTGGATGCGGTTGAAAATGTGAATATTTTTGAACAGGTTCACGCCGAAGAGCAGAAGCACCCCAAAGAGGATGATCACAATACCAGAGATCTTCTCGAAGAGGGGCATGAACGACGCCATGGCGCCGCCGAAAAGAGCGGTCAACGCGCCAATGGCCATGAACCCGGCGCTCAGGC
>DIVU01000378.1 GCA_002423365.1 Desulfuromonadaceae bacterium UBA6124
CGCGGCAAGGCCTCGCCTTCCGGCGCCAGAACCATCCCCATCCCCCAACTGCTGGTCCAGTCGCCGATTTCCGCGCCGTGGGATTCGTCCGAGGCGATGACCACCAGGGTATCCTCCAGCACTCCGTCCGCGCGCAGGTCCTCGATAAAGCGGCCGAGGGCCTGATCGAGCTGATCGACGGTGGCGGCGCGGCGGTCGGGATAGCGGGCAACGATCTCATCGGGCACGGCGTAGGGCTGATGGGTGCCGACGGTCAGCAGGGTCAGCATCCAGGGCTGCTCCTTCTTCCGCAGGTCGGCGATATACGCGCGGGCGCCGCGAAAGAGGACCGCGTCGATCGCCCCCCACTCGAAGGGATAGGGATTGGGCTCAGTAAACCATTCCGAACCATGCACCTCATGGAAACCGATCAGGGGCATGAACCGGTCCTTGCCCATGAAGGCGAGCCCCGCCCCTTGCAGGTAGTGGTTCTCCCAACCCTGGGCGGCAAGCTGCGCGGGCAGGCATTGTTCGGCCCGTTGCGGGTTGCCGAAAAGTTCCACTGCCTTGGCCGTACTCCAGGACTGTTTGCTGAAATCGCCGCAGAGCAGGGCGTAAAGACCGCGAATGGTCTGATGGCTGTGAACGGTGAAGTCGGGAATCAGCATCGCCCCGGGGGAACTTTCCGCCAGGCGGGTCATGGTCACCTTGTCATAATCCCTCACCCCCATGGCCTGACGGATTTCGGGATGGTAGATCCCGGGAATCCCCTCCAGGGTAACGATCAGCACATTGCGGGCCTTCCCCTTGGGGATCAGGGAAACACCGTCGAGATCGGCCCGGTCGTATTCCGGGGGGAGCTGGAAATTGGCCAGTTCCTCGGCGGTCAAGGGCGGCGGGGCGAAGAAGGTGTCGATGACGAACCAGTGCAGGGCGTTGTGCCGAGGGATGACGGCGAGATCGTCGCGGGCGAGGCTGAGGCGGGTGTGCAGGCCGAGGATGGCGGCGCCGACGACGAACACAAATACGGCATAACGCCAACGGGGACGGGAAAAGGGCAAAACGGCGACCAGCAGCGCTGAGATCGCCAGCGGCCAGACCAGGCCGGGAGCGGAAAAGTTGAAGCCGGAGGCGCTCTTCTGGACGAAATCGGCATTGGTCAGATAGTGCAGATCTTGCCAGGTCGGCAGGCGGTTCATTGCTGCCACCAGTTCATTGGCGCCGAGCATGAACGCCACCCAGAGCAGGGCCAGCAGAATGCGCACCAGCCGGGGAGACCAGAGCAGCAGGACCAGCAGGAGCAGACCCACCCCGGCATCGGAGAGCAGCCCGATGTATTCGCCAACCCCGCTGAGCGCGAGACGACGAAAAAAGGGGGTCAGGGTGACAACGATCAGGGAAAGATAGGCAAGAACCTTAAAGATGNNCGGCCCACTTCAAAGATCCCGAACCACTCCTCGGGGTCGCCCGCTTCGTGGCGGAACTCGTCCTCGGGGGTCCAGCCGATCTTCCACCACTCGTCCTGAAACTCGAAAAAAACCAGGCCGCAGAAACGGTCAGCCCCACGCGCGCTGCGGATATCCCGCCAGACCGAACGGAATCCCTCGGCGACCCGCTGCGCACGGTTGCCGCCGTAATCGGCCAGTTCCGGCCGGGGCATGATTGGCGAGGTCGAAAACCCCACCTGGGTCACCAGAATCGGCAGGCGGGTGATCGCCGCGAGTTCCTCCAGATAGCCCTGGTAACTGGTCCCGGTCACCGAACCGGGGGGCGAGGTCTTCACCCCGTTGGCGTAGGTGTAGATATTCATGCAGAGCAGATCGCCCATGTCCGGCGCCAGCAGGTGCTCGCGGGGGAGTTCGAGATCGGGGCGGTCGGCGATGGGGCCGATGTGCGTCCAGCTGGTATGGGCATAGAGATGACGGCGGCCGTAGCGGGTCAGTTCATAGTCCATGGCCTGGTCGATGAGGCGGGCCAGGGCGACCTCGCTGGCGGTGCGCCCAGTCACGGTCAGGTGCTTGCCTTGGTAGTCGCGCACTTCGGGATGGAGTTTGTTGGTGCGCTCCACCGTCGCCGCCTGCAACTCGTCGCCGATGGAGAAGAGGACCAGGCGCTCGGGCCGACCGACGGCGTAGGTGTGGTCGATGACCTGACGGATGTTGGCGAGGGTCTTCGCCAGATAGTCCTCATCCAGCAGGTCGGGGGTGAAGGGATCGATCCAGATATCCTGACCGTAGACCAGATCGGTGGCGTCGAGGGCGGTGAAGAAGTTGGCGGGCATGCGCAGGGGGAAGACATGCAGGTAATTCACCCCCATCCCCTTGAGCAGGGCCAGATGCTGGGTGTAGCGCCCGTCGTTCCCCGGCCCGGCCCCGTGCTGAGGCGTCTCGCCCGGCATATAGGGGGAATAGCCAATGCCGCGAAAAAAGACCGGCCGCCCGTCGGCGCGGTCGATAAGCTGTGTCCCCTCGACCACGAAACGGCCGGGCCGAGGAGTATCGGGATGAATCCGGGCGGTTTTGCCGGCGGCTTGAGCCATGCCGGGGGCCAGGATAAGCATCAGCGCCAGAAGAAATATCGACCGTTTGACCAGCATGAATGCGCGCATGGGAGATCTCGCCGGGAAAGTTGGGATTGCGAACGGACGATGAATAGCCGAGGCATGGGTGGTTGTCAACGGCATTCTTCG
>DIVU01000355.1 GCA_002423365.1 Desulfuromonadaceae bacterium UBA6124
GACCTCTCGGATCCGTCGTTGCGTGAGAAGCACGCGGATGTGGTGAAGGCCGTGGAGGAGCACGAGATTGCGTATCCGCTGACCGCCATCAACGGGGAGTTCAGATTCGCGGGCGGGATCAGTTACTACGCCATCCTCAAGGTCGTGCAGGAGGTTATATCAAAGCCCACTGCAGAGCACCTGGAAGCACAGGGGGCGCAGTCATGAGCCCTGGCGATATCGTGATGGTGGTGTTTTTCCTGGGGGTCATTGTGATCTGGTATTGGCTGGCCCCGAAGATGGGGATTGGCTGAAGCGCCCGCAGACCAGACGCGCCGTCGGCGCGTGATGACGACACCACCCCCGGCAGTTGTGGTTCCGGAGATTGACAGACAAGACCTGCGCAAAGCGCAGGTCTTTGTGCATATGCCTTTCTCCCCTTTACTGACAACAGAGTTGACAAGAGTCGTTGACAATGCTATAATGTCCTTGTGAATTCTGACACACCCATCCACTCACTGGGAGGTGGGGCAAGATGCATACCGAGTCTACTCCTCTGTACACCATCGGTACGGCCGCAGAACTGTTGCATGTGCATCCCCGTACGCTGAGGCTCTATGAGCAGTTCGGCCTTCTGCGTCCTGCCCGAAAGAACAACCGCCGCTTCTACTCGGAGAACGATATCAAGTGGGTGCAATGCATTCGCTACCTCATTCATAGGAAGGGACTGAATCAGGAGGGCCTGCGGCGGCTTCTGGGCTTGATCCCATGCTGGGACCTCAAGGGGTGCTCGGAAGCGGAGCGTACGGAATGCGGCGCATACGAGAATCGCGCCACGCCTTGCTGGGAGATCGCGAGCAGTACCTGCGCGAAGGTGGGCAAGTGCTATGAATGCGACATCTACCTCCATGCCCGGAACCAGGTTCTGAACCCTGATGAACTGGCAGAGATAGACCGGGCCTGAGCATCACCTGACGTACGGTAGGCCATGCGCATCACGTTGCTGGAGCCATATTGCACAGGCTCGCACAGGGCCTGGGCCGAGGGATACAACGCTCACAGCCAGCACGAGGTCCAGGTTCTGGCGATGGAGGGCCGCTTCTGGAAGTGGCGCATGCACGGCGGCGCCGTGACCTTGGCCCGGCAATTTCTCGCCGAGGGGCTACGTCCTGATCTGCTGCTGGCCACGGACATGCTCGATCTCACCACCTTTCTCGCCCTGACCCGGCAGGTGACGGCACAGACGCCCGCCGCCCTCTACTTTCACGAAAACCAGCTCACCTACCCCTGGTCCCCCGGCGATGCCGATCCCGCCTTACGCCGCGACGCCCATTACGGTTTTATCAATTACGCCAGCGCCCTCGCCGCCGACGCCGTTCTCTTCAATTCCGATTACCACCGGCGCGCCTTTCTTGGAGCCCTGCCCGACTTTCTCGGGGCCTTTCCCGACTGCCGTGAGCCGGGGAGCGTCGCCGGCATCGCCGAGAAAAGCCGTGTCCTGCCGCTGGGACTTGATCTGCGTGCCCTCGACGGTCCCGCGCCGCCGCGGGTCGGGTCGCCGTTGCTCCTCTGGAACCACCGCTGGGAGTACGACAAAAATCCCGAGGACTTTTTCCGCGCCCTCTTTCGCCTCGATGAACTGGGCGTCGATTTCACCCTGGCGGTACTCGGCGAGTCCTTCCGGAAATCTCCGCCGAGCTTCGCCGAGGCGCGACGGCGGCTGGCGCCTCGCATCGTCCACTGGGGCTTCGTCGAGAGTTTTGCCGACTACGCTGCCTGGCTGCGCCGGGCCGATATTTTGCCGGTGACCTCGATTCACGACTTTTTCGGCGCCGGGGTGGTGCAGGCCATCTACTGCGACACTTGGCCGTTGCTGCCGATGCGCCTGGCTTATCCGGAACATCTGCCGCAAGCGCGGCACGGGGAGTTTTTCTACGACGATTTCGAGGATTTGGTCGCGCGCTTGGCGGAGTTGTGCCGGGGGATTGAAGGCGTCCGGCGGATGCCGACCCGTTCGTTGGTGGCGCGTTATGACTGGGCCGCGCTGGCGCCCGATTACGACGCACTTTTCGCACACCTGGCGCGCGGCGGGACTTTTGCGGTTGACAGCGGCGCGGGGCTGGGCTAATCAGAAGCGGCAGCTACCGTATCCCATTTTTTGAACCCCAACTCTTTGCAGGCACTCTATTTTATGACTTCGTATATGGCCATGTGGTGGGAAATCATTTTTCCCGTCCTGTTGATGATCGGTATCGAACGTTTTCTCGTTATCCGCTATCTGCGTACCCCCGAGCAGGTCGCCTGGGTGCGGAGCCGGGCTTGGCTGCATCCCAACGCCATCAGCCGCGCCCGCTATCCCATGGGCTTCATTTCGGTTTTGCTGCTGTATCTGGGTTTTCCCCGTCTCTGCTTTCTCTTTTTCACTTTCTGGATGATCAGCGACATCACCGATGGGGAGATCGCCCGCCGCTGCGATCTGCACACCGAGGAAGGGGAGACCATCGATCCCTTTTCCGACAAGCTTATGTATTCCCCCATGCTCATCTACATGGCCTGGACCGGTTGGCTCGATCCACTGCTGGTGGGGCTCTTTCTGCTCTTCGACGTCATCGGCCAGGTTTCGCGGCGCTTCAGCAAGGTCAAGGCGGCCAATCTCTTCGGCAAGGCCAAGACCTTTCTGGTGGTTGTGCTGCTTATCGTGATCGGTTTCGAATGGATCTACGGCCCCCTGCCGATTCTTGGCCGGGCCATCTACCCCCTGATGGCGATCTGCGCCGCGCTGGCTTTCTGCTCCACCGCCTTCAAACTGGTTCCCAATTACTGGTACGCCAATATCCTCAGCATCATGAATCTGGTCTGCGGCTTGGCCGGCTGTTATGTCCTCCTTGCCGGACATCCCCCGGTCTATGCTTTGGGTCTGGTCTTTCTCGGACAATTTCTCGATCTCTTCGATGGGCGGGCGGCGGAACGCTGGGGTTCGACCCCCCGGGGGGAGGTCTTCGATGACGTGGCCGACGGCACCAGTTTCGGTCTCACCGTCGGGCTGATTGTCGCCCTGTCCTTTCCCACTCTTGGCCTGGGGCTGGTGATCGGTGGACTTTATCTGGTGGCGGTGGTCTACCGGCTGGTGCGTTTCGTCCTGGAAAAGCGCAAGGCGGGGGTGCTGGGCGGGGTCGGTACGTTTTCCGGCATGCCCTCGCCGGCCGGGGCGCTGATGGCCGGAACCTCCTGCGTCTTCATTCCCAGTTCTCTGATCAATGGCATTATCGTTCTGGTGACCTCGGCGCTGATGGTCTCCCGCGTTCCCTATGCCCACTTCGGGCGAACCATCCTCCCGAAAATTCCCAAAATCGTCCGGGTTCTGGTGCTCGGGCTGTTTCTTTTCATGCTCGCCCTCGGCTTCCGCCGCGACGAATATACGGCGCCCCTGCTGATCTCCCTGGTCGCGGCCCTGGCTTACCTCTTTTCCCCCCTGTTCTGGAAAGAGCCGCCCAAAACCTCGGATAAATAACCCGCCAAAAACAAAAGCCCCGGTTCGCGCCGGGGCTTTTTCGTCAAAACTTCGAGCGTTTCATTCCTTCATCATCAGGACCGCCGCCCCTTCAATGCGCCCGGCGCGCAGCCGGTCGAGGGCTTCGTTGGCCGCCTCCAGAGGAAAGGGGACGACTTCGGTATGCAGGGGAATTTCTCCGGCGAGGGCGAGCAGTTCCTCGCCGTCGCGGCGGGTGAGGTTGGCCACCGAGCTGACCTTGCGTTCTTCCCAGAGAATCCGGTAGGGAAAAGAGGGAATGTCGCTCATGTGGATGCCGCCGGAGACGACATGCCCGCCCTTGTCCACGGCGCGCAGGGCGGCGGGGATCAGTTCCCCGGCCGGGGCGAAGATCAGGGCGGCNNAGGCGGCGGGCGAAGTCTTGCGCCTCGCTATCGCCGGGGCGGGTGAAGGCGTAGACCTTCTGCCCGCGATGCACGGCAATCTGCGCGACCAGGTGGGCGGCGGCGCCGAAGCCGTAGATGCCCAGGTGTTCGATGTTGTCCCCGGCCAGGCGGTAGGTGCGGTAGCCGATCAGTCCGGCGCAGAGCAAGGGTGCGGCATGGAGGTCGGAAAATCCGGCGGGGAGGGAGAAGGTGTAGCGCGTATCGGCGACAGTGTATTCGGCGAAGCCGCCGTCCAGGGTGTAACCGGTGAATTTCGCCTGCGCGCAGAGATTTTCCTGCCCTTTGCGACAGTAGCGGCAGCTGCCGCAGGTTCGGCCGAGCCAGGGGACGCCGACCCGATCGCCGATTTTGAAGGGGCTGCTGCCCGCGCCGACTTCCACTACCGTGCCGACGATCTCATGGCCGGGGATCAAGGGGAATTTCGGTTCGGTCAGTTCCAGATCGACGATATGCAAGTCGGTGCGGCAGACCCCGCAAGCGTGGATCTTGATCAGTACTTGTCCTGCGAGGGGGTGGGGCAGGGGGAGCGTTTGCAGGCGCAACTGGCGCTGTCCCGCTTCGAGAACCATGGCGCGCATGGTCGCGGGGAGAGGCATGGCGATCTCCTTGTGTGAAAACCGCCGCGTCCGCCCTTGCGACGGACGCGGCGCGGTTGGGGGGATCAGATGGGGACGTCGTCCACCACGTCGGCGGCGCCATCGATGGCGTCATGAGCGGTGTTGCCGGCGACGGGAACGATGGAGATCACCGCGCCGACGGCGCGCATCGGCACGCTGACCACCTTGGTGAGAAAGCAGCCGCTCAACGGGACGGCAAGGAGCAGGACGACGAAGAGTTTGATCCAGTTCATGGGTTCCTCCGGAATGGGGTGGGTGAAAAGGGCTCAGCGCAGGGCTCCGGCGCTGGCTGGAACCGCCCGCTTGAAAGCCCAGGCTTCGATCTTCTTGATCTGTTCGGCCATGGTGACCGACAGGGGAACGGTACGGCTGATCGCTTCCATGATGTCCTGCTGGGTCATGGCGCGGTTCTGGGCCAGGGACTCAAAGCCGGCGCTGGCCACGGCCTGCTCGATTTCGGCGCCGGAAAAACCCTTGGCGGCGTGGGCGAGCATGCCCAGCTCGAAATTCTCGATGGGGAAACCGCGCTTGCGCAGGTGGATGCGTACGATCTCTTCCCGCTCCGAGAGCCCCGGCAGGGCGACGTAGAAGATTTCGTCGAAGCGCCCCTTGCGCAGCACCTCGGCGGGGAGCATCTCGATGGCGTTGGCGGTGGCGGCGACGAAGACCGGGTGGCGCTTTTCCTGCATCCAGGTGAGAAAGTAGCCGAGCACCCGCGAAGCCGGCCCGCCTTCGGCCTTGAAGCCCTGGTTGGAGATACCCGACTCCATCTCGTCGATCCAGAGCACACAGGGGGAAAGGGCCTCGGCGGTCTTGCAGGCCTTGCGCAGGCTGCTTTCCGGCGAACCGAAGGTGCCTTCGTAGACCGTCGCCATGTCGAGACGCACCAGCGGCAGGCGCCAGCGGGCGGCGATGGCCTTGACGAAGAGGCTCTTGCCGCAACCGCTGATGCCCATCACCAGTACCCCCCGAGGCAGGTTTTTGCCCGAGGACAGTCCTTCGGCGCCGAAGGCCTTCTCACGCTTCTCCATCCAGGACTTGAGATTTTCCATGCCGCCGAGTTGGTCGGCGGTCACGTCGTTCTCCACGAACTCCATGATGCCGCTCTTGCGCAACAGCTGCTTCTTGGTGCGGAAGAGGGCGGCGACGACCTCGTCCGGCCCGCCCCCCTTGCTCACCCGGGCCAGTCGCAAGGCGCGGTCGAGATTGAGCAGATCGAGCCCCTGGGCGGCGACCACCAGCCGCGACACCGTCTCGTCGTCGGCCAGCAGGCGATCAATGAAGGGATCCTTTCCCCGATTTTTATCGAGAAAGGCCTGAATTTCCTTGCGGTCGGGCAGGCCGTGGTCGAGGAGCAGGAATTCCTCGCGCAAGGCCGGCGGAATGTCGGGGCGACTGCCCATGAAGATCAGGGTTTTGCCCGGCGGCCGGCGCACCGCCGAGAAATCCTTGAGGGTGCGTTGAATGAACGGATTGTCGTGCCAGAACCAGTCGAGATCCTTGAAGATGAAGATCCCCGGACCGTCCTGCTCCACCGCCCAGCGCAACCCGGCCAGCGGGTCGCGGGTGTCGTCGTGGCCGAGGAAGCCGACGGTGCAGTTCCAGACCAGGGGGCCGGGCATCCCCTTGATGGCATGGAGGGCGGCGTGGGTGATGAGCGCCTCGGTGCGGCTCTCGTTGTCGGTGGTGATGTAGATCAGTGGCGTTCCCGCCGCCACCTGCTGGCTGAAATTGGTCAGGGTCAAAAGCTCTTCCATGATCGAATCCTTCCGGTGAACGATGAGAGGATGCCTGTCGGCCCGCTCCTAACGTTAAATCATCCGGTGATAATTGTCCATGATCACAGGGGGTCACAGCGGAGACGGCACTCGCGATAAAGCGTTTATTGACTTCGACGGTACCCTTCCTTTACTGTCGATCCCCATGGATCACGACTACCTCGAAAAACTCAAACAGACCCATCCCACCCTGAGGTTGCTGGCCGCCGACAACGCCCCGCTGATCATCAGCTTTCTGTTCCGGGTATTCATTCGGAGCAACCGGCGCTCGGTTTCGCAGTCCGATCTGACCACCTCCCTGGAAGACTACCTCTATCATCTGCGGGAGATTCACGGCGAGGGGAAATATCCCAAAACGGCCCGCCAGTACCTGGAGGACTGGGCCGGCGGGAAGACTCCGTTTCTGCGTAAATATTACGCCGGGAGCAGCGACGAACCCGAATTCGATTTGACGCCGGCCACGGAGAAGGCGGTGGAGTGGCTGCAAGGCCTGCAAGAACGGCAGTTTGTCGGCACCGAGTCACGGTTGCTGACGGTCTTCGAGCTGTTGCGGGAGATCGTGCGGCTGACTCGGCAGGATCCGGCGGCGCGCATCGCCGAGCTGGAGTGCCGGCAGGCGACGATCGCGGCCGAAATCGAGCGAATCCGCGGCGGGGTGGTCGATCCCGTTGATCCGACCCGGATCAAGGAACGTTACTTCCAGGTGGAGGAGACCGCGCGTCGCCTCCTTTCCGACTTCCGCCAGGTGGAGTACAACTTCCGCGCCCTTGACCGGGAGACCCGCGAGCGCATCGCCGTCAGCGATCAGACCAAGGGACGGCTGCTCGACGAGATCTTCCGCGAGCAGGACGTGATCTGGGATTCGGACCAGGGCAAGAGCTTTCGCGCCTTCTGGGAGTTCCTCATGTCGGCGCCGCGCCAGGCCGAACTGGCCGAGTTGCTGGAGGCGGTTTTCGCCCTGGAGGAAATCCGCTCCTTGACGCCCGATCCTTTTCTCGCCGGCATCAAGTTCTCTCTTCTCGATGCCGGGGAAAAAGTCTATAAGACCAACAACCTGCTGGTCGAGCAGCTGCGCAAGTATCTCGACGATCAGGCCTATCTGGAGGACCGGCGTATCATGGAGCTGGTTAAGGGGATCGAAAAACGGGCGGTGGCGGTCAAGGACGATCCGCCTTCGGGGCGGGACTTCGCCGAACTGGACGACGTCGGGCCCGATTTCGATCTGGTCATGACGCGCGCTCTCTTCGTGCCGCCGACGAGCCCGCGGATCGACTCCGCGCCGGTGACCGCCGGCGAGGCGGAGATCGACGCCCTGGCCCTCTACCGGCAAAGCTACGTTGACGAGGCGCTGTTGCGGGCCAACATCCGCAACGCTTTGCAAAGCCGCTCCCAGGTTTCATTGCGGCAACTGGTGGAAGACTTTCCGGTGCAAAAAGGGCTGGCCGAGGTGGTCGCCTATCTGAGTCTGGCGGACAGGGACGAAAAGGCCCTGGTGGCCGACGATGAGACCGAGACCCTGGCGGTGAGTTCCGGAAACGGACGTACCCGCAACATCGAGCTGCCGAAGGTGATTTTCACCCGGTAGGGAGCCGCTTGCCCCGTCTGTCGGTTATTTATCCTACGTTTCAACATTTTGCAGGAATCTCATGAACGCCTATCTCAACCTTCCGTACCAGGCTTCGCTGGTGCTGATCGCCCTCTTCAAGGGGGTTCTTTACCAGGACAAGGGCCCCGAGCTGTGGCGCGACCTGCTGACCTACCAGAATGCCGTGCGCGACTATGTGGCGGTGCTGGGCCTGCAGGTGCTGCTCGACGAAACCGAAGGGTACGCTTTTCTTCGTCAACGCCCCGAGGAGGCCGTCGAGGATGACGAGACGGTGCCTCTGCCGCGCCTGGTGCAGCGTCGCCAACTCAGCTATCCGGTGAGCCTGCTCTGCGTGCTCCTGCGCAAGAAGCTGATTGAGCAGGATGCCGTCGGCGGCGAAACGCGGGTGATTCTGAGCCGGGCGCAGATCGTCGACATGATGCGGGTCTTTCTCCCCGAAGGGAGCAACGAGGCAAAGACGGTGGAGCAGATCGAAAGCCATATTCGCAAGGTGGCCGACT
>DIVU01000041.1 GCA_002423365.1 Desulfuromonadaceae bacterium UBA6124
AACCTGGGCGCGGCCTATCTGGAACTGGGGCGGCTGGAGGAGGCGCGGGACGAGTTCAAGCAGGCGGCGGCCAACTTCGACAACCCCATGCCTTGGTACAATCTTGGCCGGGTTTATGAACAGCTCGGCGTCCGCGAGCAGGCGCTCTTTCACTATCGGGCCTTTCTCGCCTTCAACGACCCGGCCACGACAACCCTGGCCGCGCAACTGCGTCTGCGGCTCTGGCGGCAGTACGGCGTTCAGATTCGGTGATGATCATGGATGAATTCCCCCTCGCCCCCGACGAAACCCTTGATGATCTGCGCTGCGGCGGCTTGCGGATCATTCAGCGTCGGGACGGCTACCGCTTTTCCCTCGACCCGGTGCTGCTCTGCGCCTTCGCCCGGATCGGCGCCAATGATGCGGTGGCCGATCTCGGCACCGGCTCGGGGGTGATTCCCCTGCTGCTGGCGCGGCGCACCGCCGCCGGGTCGATTGTCGGGGTGGAAATCCAGGAGCAGGCCGCCGATCGGGCGCGGCGCGGCGTGGCTCTCAATGGTCTGGCCGAGCGGATCACCATTCTGCATCGGGATCTGCGGGAGTTGCGGAGCGTGCTTGCGCCCGAATCCTGCGATGCCGTCTTGAGCAATCCCCCCTTTCGCCCGACCGGCACCGGCAAGGTCGCGCCCGGGGATGAGCGGGCCGCTGCCCGGCATGAACTGGCAGGAGGGCTGGACGATTTTCTCGCCGCCGGCCATTATCTGCTCAAGCAGGGGGGGCGGTTCTACCTCATCCACCTCGCCGAGCGGCTGGCCGAAGTGGTTTCGGCGATGCAACGCCTGCACCTGGAGCCGAAACGGCTGCGCTGCGTTCATTCCCGTTCGGGAGAGGGGGCGCGGCTGGTGCTGATCGAGGGGCGCAAGAAAGGGCGCCCTGGCCTGACGGTGGAGGCGCCGCTTTATATTTACGAGGGGGAAGGGTATTCGGCGGAAGTGCTGGCGATGTACGGAGACTGACGGGGAAAGCGAGCTGTAGAATTTCGCTGGGAATACAAAGGGGGGCGCACAGAAAGTGCGCCCCCCTTGTCGTGTTCATGCCCCCGTTACGGTGCCCAGGGGGAGACCTTGTTCCAGCCGCCTTTCAAGGTTTCGGTCGCGCGGGTGCCGTCGTAGCGGTGGCAGTTCTGCGCCGAGGCGTAGTAGGCGCCGTACTTGTTGCGGTCGACGGCGGTCAGGGCGGCGTTGGTATATTTGGTCTGCGAGGTTGTTTTGTTCTCGTCCCAGGTGTTGTGCGAAATGTCCAGGCAGTTGGTGATGAGCAGCTTGGGCAGTCGCGAGGCGTGCGGGTTGTGACACTTGGAGCAGGAGAACTGGTGATACATCAGGTCTGTGGTGTCGGCGTCGATGGTAGCGCCCCAGTTGTAGGCATTGAAGGCCTTTGGATAGCCCGACATGGTCGGCGAATATACCCCGGTGTAGGTTGCGCTGTAGGAGCCTCGATAGCCGTAGCCTTCGCCGTTGGTAGATTCCGATTGCTCCGTGTAGCCCATGCTCGGAACCTGCGTGGTAAATGTTCCGTTGGAGCGCGAGCTGTAGACGACCGGTGTCGGCCGGCCATGGGTGTAATCGAAAATATTGGCGGCGTTGGTGAAGGTGCCGCCGATGGTCGAATTGCTGTGGCCATTGGTGCCGAGCCACAAATTTTCGCCGGTGCGCTGATCCATGTTGTCCACGTCGTCGCCGTGGCAGAGCACGCAGATGCCGGCCGAGTTCCAAAGGGTCCAGCCGCTGGTCGGGTAATCGCTGTTTTGGTCGATGTAGTAGCCGCCCAGTTCGGTGTAGGCGGTGCCGCCGCGCGGCACCGCGCCGTAGGTGGAAGAGGAGGAATAGGTTTTATTGTAGGGGGCGCCGTCCTCCTTGTAGGGGTTGCCTTTCCAGGTGCCGCGCAGGTAAGGCTGGCCGTTGTCCGTATCATTCTCGGCCATGTTCATGTCATGCACGTCATGGCAGTAGGAACAGCGGATTTTCGCCACGGCGTCGGGCGTTTCGGTGTAGTTGAAGGCCGTGCCGGTCACCGCGCTGGAGCCGGGGTTGGAGACCGAGTTGGCGCTGTGGGTTGACTGGATCGAGCCGGTCTTGTAGGCGAAGTTGGGACTCGTCCAGGTGGCGCCGACCCAACTGGTCTGATTCAGTGTTCCGTAGTTGTAGACCATATTCCCGGTGTTGGTGTTGTTGTTGGTTCCCCACTCGGAGATGCCGTTGTCCTCGTGGCAGCCCCAGCAGATTTCCGCCTCGGTATCGATGGGTTCCCCGCTGTTGAGGGTGGTGCGGCCGTTGATGACCTTTTTCAGATGGATGCCGCCGGAGCGGTAGTCGATGCCGACTGCCGGGTTGTTGGGGAGCAGAATCAGCGAAGTGTCGCCGCTCCCCTGGGGATGCCCCTCGGCATGGCACCAGTCGCAGGCCCGCACCGTGGCGCCGTCGACGGCGTGCTGAATGTGTCGGGAAATGAGCACTTCGCCGCTGGTGAAATTGACGCCGACCGGGATGGCATGGCTGAAGGTCAGCGAGGTCGAAGTGGCCGAGGCGACAACGAAATAGGTATCCCCCTTGGTCACCCGGTCGCCGACGGCAATGGTGTAGCCGCTGTTGACGGGGATGGTCAGCGTCGAACCGTTGCCGACGACATTGCCGCTGAGGATGGCCGTGCGATCGGCGGTCACCGAACTGGGGGAACCGGCGGAAAACCGGTTGTCCTGGTGGCCGTGACAGTTGTTGCAGGCAATGGGTACGGCGCTGTCCCAGGGCGGATCCTCGGGATTCGGCCCGTGGCACCCGCTGGTCGAAGTGCCGCCGCAGGTGCCGGGAACGGCGCCGGCGCCGGCATTCCAGGTCGAGTTCTCGCCGGCGCCGATGGGGTCGAGCTTGATGTCGACGACGCCGTCGGCATGATAGTTATCCAGGTGGCAGAGTTTGCAGGAATCCCCCTTGGAGAAGCGGAAGGAGAAGTTGAGGTGCTTTTCGTGCTGGCCGACGAACTTGCCGGTCGAGTTGCCCTCGTTATCCAGGGGCGGCGAAGCCATGACGTCGTGGCTCGAATCATCGTAGGCGCGGCCGTAGGGGTCGGTGGTCCGGGTCAGGTTGCCGTGGCAGTCGGCGCACTGGGGCGGCGTGGCACTGCCCCATACCGGCGGGGGATTGGCCGGGCCGTGGCAACCGGCAGCGTTGGTGCCGACAAAGCCGGAGCAGGTGCCGGTATCCTTGTTGTCGCCGCCGGTGGTGTTGAAGCCGCCGGAGCCGGTGGTGTCTTCGTAGATTTTTACCCCTCCTTGCGTATAAGTGACCTTGACGCCGTCCACGGTGGCGACCACCGGCGTGGCGGTCTGCCAGCCGAGCTTGAGCAGACCGTCCTGATGGCGCACGTCGAAAAATTCCGCTTCGAACCCGTGGCATTTGGCGCAGTCTTTTAACGTATAGCCGTGGGCGGCGTGGGTCCCGGCGGTCTGCGGCTCGTCCGGCGGGGTGCTGTGGCAGATGCCGCACTTGGCGCCGCCGTCGGCGCTGGCCGAATTGGAGAGCGCCGACCAGTTGTTCGCTTCGTCCGCCGTTTTGATGGCGAAATGATAGGTGGTGTAGGGCTCCAGTCCCAGGACTTCAAAGCCCTGGTGGCTGCCGGCCAGGCCCGGCACGGGTTCGCCGGAGGCTTCGGCGGCGGCGTTGAAGAGGGCGTCGCTGGTGATGGCGCTGGTGCCGAAGCGCACGTCGTAACGGGTGGCCCGACCCCGGTCGGCATCGTCGCCGGGAGCGGTCCAGGTCAGGTAGACCGCGCCCGCCTTGGGCCGGGTTTCGGCGTGCAGGTTGGTGATCGCTGCCGGCGCCGTGGTATCGCTGGTATTGTCGACGGTGAAGTTGCCGGTCGTCACCTGGCGATGGTTGGTCCCAATGTCGTCCGGCAGGTAGCCGTCTCCCGCTTCGATCTTGATGCGGACCTGGGCGTTGGGGGCAAGGAGGCCGACGCCGCCGCGGATGGTGTCCCAGACCGTGCTGGTCGCGGTGGTGCCGATGACGATCTGATGGGGATAACTCAGGCCGCCGTCGAGCGAAGCGTAAACATCGTAATGGACGCCGTCGTCGAAGGTGTCCATGTCGGTGGCCGCGGTCCAGGAGATATTGACCAGACCCGTTTGTGTACTCCCTTCGGTCGGGCTGGCGATACTGAAGACGCCCGGGGCATGGTTGTAGTTCTGCTCATTGACCAGCAGCAAGCCTTTGTTGGTGGTATTGCCGAATTGGATCGTGATGCTGTTGGTGCCGGTGTGGGTGATCTTCAGCGCCAGGCGGTTGCCGACGTCGATGACGCCGGAGAAATTGAAAAGTGGCAGCTTGCGAACACGGGATGTTCGTCGGCCCAGGGCCAGGGTTTCGGCATTGCCCAGCCCGGTGAAGGTGCCCGAGCCGTTGACGTAACCCAATTGATAGCTGACGTATTCGACGTTGCGGTTGATGTTGCTGAGGTAAATGTCCAGGCTCAGGCCGGTGACCTTGAGCTTGGTGGCGTAGGGGGTGCCGAAGATCCAGGTGTCGCTCTGCCCCGCCGTCATGGACTGGGAGATGTAGCTGGTATAGCCGGTGTTGTTCAGCACGGCGGTGAAGTTGGGCGAGGTTCCGCTCAACGGGCCATTGGCGTAGTAGGTGCGCAGATCCTGAGGCTGGCTGGAGCACTTGCCGGCCATGGCCATCTTGATTTCGTCGTTATCGTCGGTGTTGGCGGGATCGGCCGCGTCGTTCGCCCGTACCAGGAAGTTGAAAAGCACCCCGGCCGGCAAGCCGGTGACCTGATAGGCGAGCCCCGGCGTGACGGCGGTATGGATAGTGTATTCGTCGCCGGTCCCTGGATTGTAGACAGTGGTAGTGGTGGGCAGGCTGCCGAGGTGGTCACTCAGGGAGTGGCTGCTCCACCAGATGCGGTAGGTGATCGGCAGGCTGTGGTCGATGGCGGCCTGCCATCTCAGGTTGACCGCGCCGACCGCGTCGTCGGCCGCGGCTGAGTCAAGCCCGTAAAATTCCGGGGGGACATCGTCGACATGGGCCGCTCGCGGCCCCGCGACATTGGACAGCCCGGACCAGTTGCCGACCTCGTCGGCGGTTTTCAGGGCGAAGTAATAGCTTTGCCCCGGGGTCAGGCCGGTGGCGACCATCTCTTCGGCCTTGCCCATGCGGTCGACGCTCGGGGCGCCGCCGGCGATGGTGGCGGCGGCGAAATTGCCTTCGGTGATGGTCGCGGTGCTGTAGCGCATTTGGTACTGGTAGGCGGTGCCGTCAAGCATGCCGTCGTCGCCGGGGGCGGTCCAGGTCAGCTTGACGCTGCCGGGTTCGGCGTTGTCGGCGGCGGCCAGGTCGGTGACGGCGCCGGGGGGGAGGTCGTCGCCATACCAGCCGGGGGTGTAGGGGGCGTTTCCGTGGCAGTCGATGAGGGAGCAGGTGCCGGTGGCCGGGTCGTAGCTGCCGTCGCTGTCGCCGCGCGGATCGCTCGGGTTGTCGAGCAGGTAGACGTAGTAGCCCTTGGTTGAATCGTTGGTGCCGTCCATGTAGACATCGACATGATC
>DIVU01000168.1 GCA_002423365.1 Desulfuromonadaceae bacterium UBA6124
ATCGACAAACAGGGCAAGATCAAGCTTTCCCGCAAGGAAGCCCTCGGCGAGAATCTGCCGACCGAAGGCTGAGATTTATTCCCACATACCCCTGTCTCTGTCACAGGGTGAACCGGACACAGGCCGGGGGCGCATTTCGTGGTCCCCGGCCTTCCGGTTGCCTGGTGGCGAGTCGTTCAATCTGGAAGGATGTCATGGTTGAAATTCCGGTGGAAATATGCCGCGTGCGCGCGCAGGCGCGACTTCCTCGCTACATGACCGAGGACGCGGCGGGCATGGATGTTCACGCCTGTCTCGAAGCCCCGCTGACCCTTTTGCCCGGGGCGCGGGCCCTGATTCCCACCGGCCTGGCCCTGGCCATCCCGCCGGGCTTTGAGGGGCAGGTGCGCCCTCGCTCCGGACTGGCACTCAAACAGGGGCTGACTCTGGTCAACAGCCCCGGGACCATCGACGCCGATTATCGGGGGGAATTCGGCGTGATTCTCATCAACCACGGCCAGGAAGCCGTGCGTATCGCCGATGGCGACCGGATCGCTCAGCTTCTGATCGCGCCGGTGTGCCGGGCGCTGCTGCGCGAAGTTCAGGAACTTTCCGCGACCGTTCGCGATTCCGGCGGATTTGGCCATACGGGGGTCGCCGATGACAACCTTTAGTGGTGTGCAGATCGAATTCCCTTGTGATCATATTTTCAAGGCCTTCGGTCCCAACGACGGCGAATTCGTCGCGGCGGTACGCCTGGCGGTCGCCTCGGTCACACCTGTGGCCGGCGATGCCATGAAGGTACGTCCCAGCAGCGGCGGCCGCCACCAATCCGTCTCGGTGCTGGTGCGACTGCACAACCTCCAGCAGTTGCACGGAATCTATGCCGCTCTCAAAGAAGTTCCGCGGCTAAGTTATCTGCTCTAATTTCCGCTCAGGGCTCTTGCCCCTTGCGGCCGATTGGCCATCTTAGCTCTTTTTCCCGTGCCGGGCTTGTGCTATGATCCTGGCCCGGTATAGGTCTGTTCAGATTGTCCGTTGCGAGGAGTTTCCTGTGATTCTGGCCATCAATCCCGAAAACCCGCAGAAACGTCTGATCACTCGGGTCGTCGAATGTCTCCGCGAGGGGGGGGTGATTGTTTACCCCACCGACACCACCTACGGTATCGGCTGCGATATCTTTAATAAAAAAGGGGTCAAGCAGATCTACCAGATCAAGCAGCGCGACCCGCGCAAGCCCTTCTCCTTCATCTGCGCCGACCTCTCCGATGTCGCCAACTACGCCCAAGTCAGCAATTTCGCCTTTCGCACCTTAAAGCGTAATCTTCCCGGTCCCTACACTTTCGTTCTGGATGCGACCCGCATCGTCCCCGATACCCTGACCACCAAGCAGAAGACCGTCGGCATCCGCATTCCCGACGATAATATCGCCTTGGCCATCGTGCGGGAACTCGGCCATCCGCTGGTGACGACCAGTGCCAATCTCTCCGGGGAAGAACCGCTGGGGGACCCATCCCTGATCCACGATTCCCTGGGGCGGCAGCTCGGCTTGGTGGTAGATGGCGGCATCCGCATGGGGGATCCGTCGACGGTCATCAGCCTGATCGGCGATCAGGTGGAAGTCCTGCGCGAGGGCAGCGGCGATCTCTCCTGGATTCACCAATTGTAACAGCTGGTTTTTCGCCCCCTGGAACGGGAGGATGAGATGGATACCAAAGAACTCACCGTGGTCTTTTACGGTCGCTACACCCCGCGCGAGGACTGGAACTTTCAGGTCGACGAGGGCGCCATCGCTGATTTCCTTGCCGGCGCGCAAGAGGAACTCGCCCGTTGCGGCGTGACCCTGCGCCATCATGAAGAGCCGGAAATGGTCATCGTCATCAACGGCTATGGCGACATCCTGAACTCGATACGGCTCCGTTCCCCCCGCGACGGCTTCGTTAATCTCTGCCTGGGCCACATCATCGGCACCAGCCCCAATCGCAATCTGATCGAGGACCTCAAGCGCGGGATCAACCGGGTCGCTTTCGCCCCGGAAACGATCGAGCCCGAGGATCACAATAAAAAGGTTTGCCACAATTGCGGTTGCGGCTGCTGATCGAGCTTCTTTAGCGACAGAAATGAAAAAAGGGGATCCGAGGCCTAAAAGCCCGGATCCCTTTTTTTGTTCGCGGTAAAAGTCTTGTTCAGAAATAAATGAAATAGATAGCGGAGCCGACCAGGACTACGCTTTGCAGCAGGAAGTAGGTTTTGTTCACCAGTTTCCGGGTCTTGCCGGCGCAGACCACCAGCAGGGCGCAGGGGAGGCCGACCAACAGCAGGATTTCCACAAAGGTCGCGCGCCCGACCGCTGGGATCAGCGGGGCGGCGAGGCCGATGCCGTAGAGGAGCAGGGCCGTGCCGTTGACCAGGATGTTGGCGACAAGGCGAAAGAGGGGGTTGCCTTCGCGAGGGGATGTCGGAGATGGGGCGATGGTTTCACGAAAGGGGTGGGCGAGGATGCCCGCCAGTAGCCACCAGAGAGCGCCCCAGAGGGTAAGGGTGACAAACCAGCCGTAAAAAGAGGGCGCGGCCCAGCCGTTGATCAGCGGGGCCGCGAAGACCGGCAGCTTGATCCAGGCGAGGACTTGCAGCGGCCAGTAGACGGAGCCGGCGACAATGCGGGAAAGTCGTTCCAGATCCAGCAGGGGCAGGAGGGCATGGCAACCGACGAAGAGAGCGAAGAGAAACACGCGCAGTTTCATAAAAAACCTGTCCGAGGGGGAAAAGTTGGGGAATTATACCCGGATATCCCTCTTCGGTCCAATACTTACTGATCGTTCGCCATTTTCGGCACGGCGCCGCGATTGGCCAGGGGATAAAAAAGGGCTTGGGC
>DIVU01000212.1 GCA_002423365.1 Desulfuromonadaceae bacterium UBA6124
TGCGCACCGTCGGCGGCGGCTTCGCACCAGTCATCCTCACCCGGGACGAAAAAGGGCCGGGAAGATGATCTTCCCAGCCCGGTGACTTTATCGCGCGAAGCAAACTACCAGGGGAGCACCTGGCCGGTATGGGCCCAGAGTTTGCCGGTATCTTTCGGAGTCAGGGCGGTCAGCACCGCGAAGAGGTCGGCGGCGCTCTGCCGTGGCTTAACCGGGGCTTCGGAGCCGCCCATGCGGGTACTGACCCAGCCGGGATGCAGAGCCACGACGGTGATCCCCCGCCCCTGCAGATCGATGGAAAGGCTCTTGGTCACCATGTGCGCGGCGGCCTTGGACGAACGGTAGGCGTACATGCCGCCTTCGGTATTTTCCGTCAGGCTGCCGAGCTGGCTGCCGATAGTGGCGATAATCTTCCGCCGGCTGCGGGCCACCTGCTCGACGAAGGCCACGGCCATGTTCAACGGCGCGATGCTGTTGATATGGAAGGTCCGCAACCAGGCATCCGTGTCGATGACGCAGAAATCCTGCTGTTCGGGGCCGGAAACCCCGGCGTTGTTGAGCAGGATGTCGATTTTCTCCTCGGCCAGGGCGGCGGAAAGGGCGCGGATCTGCTCCGAGTCCGTCACTTCCAGGGGGTAGACGGTCACCGCCCCCGCCGAGCGGTCCGCCAGGGTTTGCAGCTCTCCGGCGCTTTTCGGATCCCGGCAGCAGGCCAGAACCCGCCAACCGTAAGAGGCGAATTCCCGCGTCAGTTCCAGGCCGATGCCGCGATTGGCTCCGGTAATCAGGATAGTCTTTCCCATGCGCCCTCCCGGCCCTTGCGGGCCTGATCAGTTGGTGGGGGTCAGCTTCAGTTTCTCGGTGATGTTGTTGGCGATCCAGGAACCGTCCCACCACTCGATCGGCTGTACCGACAGTCCCGCGATAATCGTTTCGTAATGCAGATGATCGCCGCCGGCCATGCCGGTGGCGCCGCTGTTGCCGATCACGTCCCCCTTGGCTACCTGCTGGCCGACGGTGACGCCGATACGGCTGAGATGCCCGTAGAGGGTCTGTAATCCCAAACCATGATCGATCACCACACACAACCCGTAGATGCCCAGGTCGTCGGCATAGACCACGCGCCCGTGGTTGGCGGCGAAAATCCCGATCTGAGCCGTCGAGGCGAGATCGATGCCGAGATGGGTCTGGCGGTCGATCTCCCGCCCCTCGTAAAAATAGGTCCGATGATCGGCGAAGAGCGCCAGGGTCGCCGCTTTCGACTGGCTGGCGAAGGTCCCTTCCCATAGGGGCGTGGGCGAGGTTTCCCGGGCGAAATCGGCCAGGCGCGCCACATTCTTTTTGCGCAGCTCGCTGTTGACCTTGAGAAAGATTTCCAGGGGATCGGCCACCCCGGGAAAATGTTCCTCGAAGGGGGGCATCTTGGCCTCCAGGAACTGCCGGCTGATCTCGATTTGCCGTTCCCGGAAGGGCTTGGCGCTGGTGTGATAATAGATGCCGGTCAGCCGCTCGTTACCAGCCACATCCACGGCGACGATTTTGGGCACGAACTGCTCCGCCGGCAGATCCCAGGGATAGGCGAAGAGCGCGGCATAGACGCCCGAACCCTGCGGATAGCCGGGGAAGAAACGATCACCGACCATGACCCCGGTCCTAGTCACCGCCTCGGACAGGGTATAGGTCACCAGGCCCGCCCCCCCCTTGGTCAGATTGTGGGCGCGACTCAAGGGGGAGATGATGGGCGCCTTGTTGTCGAAATCAAAACTGAAGGTCTGATCGCTGGTGCTGCCCGACCCCAGCGGAAAGATGCTGCGGTCGACGACTACCACCCGCAACTGCGCGGGACCGTCCTTGATGCCCAGTTGTTGCAGGGGTAGGGGTTCGCTCTGCTCCAGGGTGCCCTCGGGAAACTCCCGGGAAAGGACGTCAAAGGTCGTCTCCCCCTGGATCAGGGTCACCGTCACCTTGCGCAGGCCCGAACCGGGGTCGCTGAGTTTGAGTACCGGCGGATGTTTACTGGAGGTCGCCCCCGATTCGGGCGTCAGCTGGATGTGCGGACTTTTGGTGTCGCGAAAATAGAAATAACCGCCCCCCACTAGGGCGGCGAAAAGTACGGCGATCAATACCAGGGATGAAGTTTTCAACGGTCTGTCCTTTTTTCATATGAAATTGGTGAAGGTCGTTTCAGTCCAGCGACCAGAAGCCCTACTATAGCGACGAACTTTCCAATGAGCAATAGCCGCCCGTCAAAGACCCGATTGCCGTTCCCGCAACCGCGCCAGAAACTCCGCCGGGCCGCCCCCGGAGGGCAGGCCCGCCCATGCCAGCAGCTCGGGCAACGCCGCCTCGGGGGAAAGCCGTTCCCGGCACAGGGCGTGGATCAGGCGTAGGGAGGCCAAGCCGTCGAACCAGCCGTGGAAGGCTCTTTGCAACGCTTCGGGCCGGGGGTGGTTGCGGCGCAGGGCTTCCCAGACGGAGACAAAGTTCAGCCCTTCCAGATAGGTGGCGAGCTCCTCGGAAGATTGTCGGGCCATTGCCAGCAGCACGGCCCCTGAGCTTTGCCCCTGATCGGCCACCAGCGCCAGCCATTGGCCCAGAACCCGAAAGGCTCGGGGCTGGTAGAAAGCGACCGCCAACGCCTCGCCGGCCAAAAGCCGGGCGACGCTGCGGCCGGTGCCGAAGGGGGTGCGTCCGGAGGGGCGCGGTGAGGGACGGACCAGAGTCCCCACAACCGGCGCGACGCCCGAAGTTTTAGCCAGTTGCTGAAGAAAATAGAAATCCTCTCCGGCGCGCCGGTGGTTCATCCCCCCCGCCTTGATGTAAGCGTCGGCCCGGCAGGCCATGGCGCTGCCGATGGCGTGAAAGGCATAAGGGGAGCCAGCCAACTCCAGGCCCAGGACATAATGGCGCAGATAGAGTTCGTAGCGCTCGATGGCCCGCTCTTCGGCGACATCCCGACCCGGCTGATGGGCGAAAGGCAGGACCGCGCCGCCCGTCTCGGCGTCAGCGAAATGGCGAAAAAGCGCCGAAAGATAGTCGGGACGCACCAGGGTGTCGGCATCGAGACTGACCAGAAAGGGACTCTCGGAGCGCGTTGACAACCGGGTCAGGGCGAGGTCGAAGCCAAGCTTGCGGGCCAGGCCGACACCGGCGCTTTTGGCCGGAAGCTCGCACCCGGGACCGGCGGCGTCGACCCAGACCAGACGCAAGGGGGAAGCCGGCCACTCCCGCAGTCGGCGAAGATCGTCGAGATTGGCGGCACGAATCGACGCATCCGCCTTTTCCGAGTGATTGACCACCACCAGAATCAGGGTGCGTGCGAGGTATTCGCGGGGATTCTCCGCCAGAGACGCCAGGGTGGCCCAGAGGCTCTCCCCCTCGGCCAGGGCGGGAATGACCACCGCCGCCGCAAAATCCCCCTCGGGACAGCCTTCGATGGTCCAGGGCCCGGGCAGGGCGCGACGGTGCAGATACTGGGCAAGCATGGCGGCATTCAACAGCATTTCTCGCCTCGAAACAGGGTTGACGGCGCCCCTTTTAACCCGTTTTCAGCCCAATGCCAAGCCTTTTCCGCCCCTGAAACACCACGGGGAGACGCGACCCTGGTCGCGTCTCCCCGCTATCTTCAAAGCTCTGATGGCGCTCAAAACTTCATGCGATCTTCTTTTTCTTCCTCCCCCTCCCGGGATCGGGAGGAAAGCTCCCGTGCCGCCTGACCGACCTGCCGCAAGGCCGGCCAGACCTGGCGGACGGCGATCAAGGCACAGACCGCGAAGAATCCCCAGACGATCCATCCGGACTCGGCCGGTTCCGCCCCCGTCGCCCAGGCGGCGGCCGGGATCATGGCGGCGGCAATCGTGACCAGTGCGTTCGATTTTCGCATCCGCCCTCCGTCCCTTCAGGCCATGGCTTCGAGGCGCTGGAGGCGCTGCGACTGGGACGATGGTACCTGCGGATATTTCTCGAAGGCGCAACGTACCGCCAAGCGCAATTCTTCCTTGTCTTCGGTCGTCACCGGTCGTAAGGCATGGTAAAAGATGCCTTCGCCGCGGACCTTGCGCAGCAGGGGAAGGGAATCCTCATCCGAGACCAGGATGATCATCAGGTCCTTGCTGCATTTCTTCACCAGCGGAATCAGTTCCACCGCCAGCATGTTCTCGAACTCCATACCGAGCAGGAGAACCTGCGCCTGATTCTTCAGAGCATCCCGAAGAATCTCCACCACCGAATTGGCCATCCGGATCTGATATCCTTCCTCGGCCATAAGCTTTCGCATATTCTCGCGCGAAGCGCTGTCTTGGTCGGCAATCAATAGTGTTCGCATAGTATCCGCCTTTCCATGTCATTCATCGTGGATGATCGTAAGGGGTGCATTTCCCGGCGCCGTCACGAAAGAAAACCATTCCAGATGGCGACCGCGGGAAAACTTGCTTTTGGCTTTGTCTTTAACTAAAGCAGCGCCCGTGCCAATTTTAAAATATTTCTAAAAAATAAATAAGATGCTGATTTCACAGGGCATATTCTCCAGGCGCAGAAAGCCTGAGGGAAAAGGAGATTAGAAACGTATAGGAAATTCATACGTATAGGGGGGGGGGAGTTACCGGACCGGTCCGGTAATCTTATTCAAACCACTGTAATAAAACGGATTTAAAGATTTTTTCAGGAATGTATAGGGAGCTTATACAGAGGATAGGGTTTTGGGTATACGCAGGCGGTAACAGGAGAAGAAACGGGGAAGGAAGCCGGAAAACCCTCAGTCTTCCAGCTTGCCGAGAAGTTCTTTTTCGGTGCGGATCGCTTCGCTGCAATAGCTCCAGATAGCGTAATACTCCAGGGAGAGGATGGTCGCACCAGCAGCGAAGACCGCCCAGAAATTATCGGGAAGGGCTTCAGCGTAGTAATAGAAGAAGTAGAAGCCGCTCAGGTAGCCGAGATGGGCCCAGCCACGGTAGGTCTCGGTCCCGCCCATCATGCGCGAGAGGATGAGGACCAGGGCGGAAAAACTGTAGACCACCAGGGCGATGCTGATCAGTTTGACCGGCGGCGCCGCGCCGAGAACCGCGCGCGCCCCTTCAGAAAAGGTGGGGAGGAAGTTGAAATTGCGCTGGGCACCAAGGCTGATGAGGATGAAAATTGCCAGCCCCCAGAGGCCCCGATTGGACAGTTGATGGAGTCGACGGATTTCGCGGCGCACCTCTTCCCGTAACGGACCCCGATCTAAACGGGAAGGGGTTGGCTGTTCGCCGGAGGGATCGGAACGCTCGGTCATAACGCCACCTAGTCGGCAAAAGTATCGGGCGGAGTGGGGCGGGTCGGCACCGGTTCACCGCCGCGTCCGCGCAGGGCTTCCAACTCGCGATCTTTTTTCTCCAGGCGCAGAGCCAGGCTTTGCAGGGATTGTCCGAGCATTTCGATTTCGTCGATGCCGCCGGGGGGAGGGGCGTCGGTATTGCCGCGAGTGGCGGCATTGGCGTAGGCGACCAGGTTGGTGATCGGCAGCAGGATATTGCGGCGTAACAGGGCGCAGACGCCGCCGACGGTCAGAACCAGCACCATCAGGCAGAAAACCACCATGCGCCAGGCGAGGGTCGCCAGGGTGGCGCGCAGGGGTTCGGCCGAAAGACCAATATCGAGGGTTCCGAGAACTTTCAGATTGGCGGGATGGAAATGGCATTCGGCGGTGGAGCAACTGGGCTCATTGTAGATGGGAGCGGTGATCGCCACCACATGATGCCCCTTTTCATTGGCGAAGCGGCGGGCCTGTTCCATGGGGCCGAGATTGGTGGCGGGCACCTCTTTTTCGTGGCAGCCGACGCAACCGGCATTTTTTTTGTCGACCAGCTGGTTGACTTCCTCGGGGTCCGACGAATAGACGATCAGCCCCGAATGGTTGAAGATGCGGGAGTGTTCGACCTCGCTCTGCTCGCCGATATTGGAGATGATGTTGCGCAGGCTCTCGCGGTCGTCATGAAGCATGGCGTAGCGGGTCGACTTGACGATAATCCCCGCCAGGCTGACTTCCCGCTGGATGGCGCTGTTAAGCATATCCCCCTTGATGAAGGAATAGAGCAGGATACAGCAGACCACGACAAAACCGGTGACCGCCACGGCGACTGGAACGACGGCTTTGGCAGCGATGCTTCTCATAAGACATCCATCCTTTACGCTGAATCCCGCCTGGACGCGCCGGGTCGGAGAGCCTGAACAATTGAGAGTTAAGGAGGATTAATAGCATAGGGGAGAGGCGCAAGTCAATTCATCCTTACGCCTCACAAGGAACTTTTACGGGCGGTTCGCGGCGACCGGGCTCAGGCGGACGCGGCGGGCAGAATCAGGGTAAAGACGCTCCCTTCGCCGGGGGTGCTGTGCACCACCACTTGGCCGCCGTGGGCCTGGGCGATGTGCTTGACGATCGCCAGGCCGAGACCGGTCCCGCCGAGCTTGCGG
>DIVU01000017.1 GCA_002423365.1 Desulfuromonadaceae bacterium UBA6124
CCATCCCGCTCCCCGCTTAAATAACAGACGACACAGCGAAAGCGCCGCTCATCAAGACGCGCCATTTCGTTCACAAGCGCATAGTCGCCACGGTAGCGCTTGACGATCAATAACACGTTAATCATTGGCGAACTCAAGGTTTCTCTCCCCGCCTGCGCCGGCGAATCGCCAGCTTCACGTCGTGACGGGCGATGCGCCGGGTTTTGCTCATGATTTTTCGTACCAGGGCTTTGTCGGCCGATGATAGATGGGATTTGCCGAGGTAGGCCAGAAAAAAGCGCATACGATCCGTGCGCGAGACCCCGCCGGTGAAATCGGCGGAATAATTGAGCTGTCCCAGATCCTTGACCCGATACCGTCCCGGCACCCTGGTCCGGCGTCCGACCCGTTGCAAATCAATGAGATACAGGGTGCCGGCGGGGCCGAGGTAGAAGTGACTGAGATAGAAATCCTGGTGATACATGCCGCTACCATGAAGCTTGCGCGCCAGGTCCGCCAGGGCCAGGGTCAGGCGGCGTTTTTCCCGACGCGCAGCCGGTGCGAGAGGAGATACGAAATCCTTCTTGAGCACGGCATCGAGCGGGATCGCGTCGTAAAGCTCTTCGGTCAGGGTGAAGGATGCCAGATCAAGCCCGAGAATGGCGCATTCCCCCATGGCCATCGGTGGCACGGTGGGAATACCCGCCTCCCGCACCGCCTGGATGTTGCGCCACTCGACCAGCGCCCCGCGCGGAGGCCACTTGCCACGACTGAGACTTTTCCAGAACTCGACCCAGTGAAAACGGTTGCGCTTGAGATAAAAGGCTTGTTCGCCCAGTTGCAGACGATACACCGAGCGCCCGCGTTTGTGACAGACGTGACTGCCGCCGGCGAAATCCATGAAATCGCGAAACCGGCTCAGCCCGTTCGCGGCCAGAAGCGGCAGAACGTCGGCTTCCACCTCGATTTTTCCGCATTGGAGCATCCGGCTCATGATTTCTGCATCCCCAACCGGGCCAGGACCGCGTCAAGCACCTGCTCGACAGTGATCCTCGCGCCGCACTCATTATCGCGCTCGCAGGTTTTTTTGAGACAGGGGGAACAGGGCAGATCGACTTGCAGACGGATGTGTTTCTCGCCGCGCGGGCCGTTGCGTTTGGCGTCGGTGACGCGGTAGATGGAAACGGTCGGGGTATCGACGGCTGCGGCGATGTGCACCGGTCCGGTATCGGCACCGACGACCAGATCGACCCGGCTCAGAAGGGCGACCAGTTCCTTGAGACTGCCGCGCGGCCAGATGAACGCGCGCCCGCCGCTTGCACTGAAAATCGATTGAGCCGCTTGCCGTTCCTTGTCGTTGCCCCAGGTCAGGATTGGGCGGATGCCCCGCTCCGAAAGGCGCACGGCCAGTTGCTCCCAGGAGGCCAGGGGCCAGAGTTTGGTCGTCCAGGTGGTGCCGTAATGCAGCACTACCAGCGGATTCCCAGTCAGACCCTGTTCGGCCAGCTGCTCCTCGATCTTCGCCAGGGCTTGCGGATCGACGGGGAGCGGCCCGGCCAGGGGGGCGGCGCTGCCGGGAAGTCCGCCCCGGGCCAGGGCCAGGGCGCGGTCGCCGACGTGATGGTCGGCGGCGGTCAGGGGAATGCGGCGGTTGGTGGCGAGGAGATTGGGCCACTCGCGCACCCCGTCCCGGTCAAAACCGACCCGCAGCGGCGCGCCGGCGAGCAGGGTGAAGAGACCGCTCTTGCTGTTGCCTTGCAGGTCGAGGACCAGATCGTAGCGCTCCCGGCGCAGGGTGCGGATCACCCCCAGGGTGCCGGCGACCGCCTGCTTCCAACCCTGCTTTCGCCAGGCTTTCATCCCCAGCGCATGCACCCGGCGGATCAGGGGATGCCCTTCGAGAATCGGCGCGAAGGATTTTTCCACCAGCCAGTCGATTTCCACAGCAGGATCGACGCTTTTCAGGTAGGCCAGAACCGGGAGGGCATGGACCACATCCCCCAGGGCACTGACTTTGACAATAAGCACCTTCATCCCTTCAGCAGTTCCTCGGCGGCGGCCAGCACGTCCGCAACCTCGATCGCCTCCATACAGCGGTGGTCGGTGGGGCACTGGCGCAGCAGGCAGGGGGCGCAATCGACGGGTTTGCGGACGATGCGCGCCCGCTCGGACAGAGGCGAAGTGGTGGTGTGATCAGTGGGACCGAAGACCGCCACCAGCGGCACGCCGAAAGCGGCGGCGACATGCATCGGCCCGGAATCGTTGGTGATCATCAGCCGGCAGCGGGAAAGCAGCGCCATCATTTCCCGTACCCGGGTTTGGCCGATGAGATTCAGGGGGCGATGGCTCATGGCCTGCTCGATGTCGCGGCCGATCTCGACCTCGCCGGGGCCGCCGGTGAGCAGCACCCGCAAGCCGTGGGCCTCGGCCAGACGGTCGGCGACCTCGGCGAAGCGTTGCGGAATCCAGCGTTTGGCCGAACCGTAGGCGGCACCGGGATTGACGGCGAGCCATTGGCCCCCGCCGAGCCGCGCCTCGGCCTCGGCAATTTCCTCGGCGGTGCAGGCCAGCTGCAGGGGGCCGGTCTCGCCCACGATCCCCACGCCGCTGAGCATACGCAGGTAATAGTCGGTGTGATGCAGGCGTTTTTCCGCCGCGCCGACGGGAACACCGTGACTGAGCAGCAGTCCCCGGCCATCGCTGCGATAGCCGGCGCGACGGGGAATCCCGGCCAGCGCGGCGAGAATCGCCGCCTCGACGGCATTCTGCAGGAGGATAGCGAGATCGAAGCGCTCGCGCCGCAG
>DIVU01000371.1 GCA_002423365.1 Desulfuromonadaceae bacterium UBA6124
TGCGCAAGCAGGGGGGCTTTTTCTTTTTTACCATGCGAATCCTCCTGCTCCCCAAACCAAGAGCCCCGCCGAATTCAGTTCGGCGAGGCTCTTGGTTTGTCGACAGAAGAAGAGCGGCATGAGGCACATGCCTAGCACAGAGCTTGCCCCCGCCCACTCAGGCGGTGAAATTCAGTTTACGGTCCAAGTCCATGGAGCGGGAGACGCGCTTGGCCTCGTGGATGGTGATGATGTCATTCTTGCACAGTTCAATCAGGTGCTGGTCCATGCTCTGCATGTGGTACTGGGCACGCCCCTTTTCGATGTTCTGCTCGATCTCGTCGAGTCGCCCCTCGCGGATGCAGGCCTGGATGGTGGTGGTGGAGCGCATGACTTCCACCACCGGCAGGATATTCTCGCCGCCCTTATCCTTGACCAANNCGCAGGGAAACCGTGGCGACCAGGATGTCGGCGAGGCGCTGACGAACGATTTCCTGGGCGTCGGGAGGGAAATGCCCGATCACCCGGTTGATGGTCGAGGCAGCGTTCTGGGTGTGCAGGGTCGAGAAGACCAGANNGTCGCGCATCTCGCCGACCATGATGACATCCGGATCCATGCGCAGGGCGGCTTTCAGGGCGCCGCCGAAATTCTCTGTGTCGATGCCGACCTCGCGCTGAATGATACAGCTCTTGTTGGAGGCAAAGAGGAATTCGATGGGATCTTCGATGGTGATGATGTTGTAGCTGTATTTCTCGTTGATGAAACGCAGCATCGACGCCAAGGTCGTCGATTTGCCGTTGCCGGTGGGGCCGGTAACGAGGATCAACCCGTTGGGGGCCTTGACGATCTCTTCGAGAACCGGCGGCAGCTTGAGATCCTGAAAGGAACCGACGGTGGGGGGAATGACGCGCATGACCACCCCGAACACGCCGCGTTGCCGGAAGATGCTGACCCGGAAGCGCCCGCCATTGGCGAGAGAATAAGAGGCATCGCACTCCTTGAAACCATTCCCCAAAGGCCGGCCGTTGTGCTCAAGGATGCGCTTGGCGATGAACTCGGTGTCTTCGGCGATCAAGGGGGGTAACTTGGAACGGAGGAGCTGACCGCGTGCCCGAAAAAAAGGTGGATTGTCCACTTCGAAGTGCACGTCGGAAACCCGTTTTTCGAAAGAGATTTCCAGTATCTGGTTCAGGGTTTTGATATCCATGGACACATCCCTTCAGTAGCCTGAGATCGCGGCTTAAGCGGAAAACGGCCGTACCTAGCGGCCGGCGTTCTTCTCCACCTGCCGACGGTAGATGGCGTTTTCAAGCACCAGTCCGGCCTGGGCGGCCAAAACCCGCAAATAATCGAGGGGCACAGCCCTAGCCTCACTATGGCCAAAATCCCCATAAATGACGGCGATCACCCGCCCGCGACTGACGATGGGCAGCAGCAGCGCCACCGGATCGCGGGGCGCGCCTAAGTGTTCCTGCAGCGCCCCCGCCAGCGCCTCATCGACGAACGTTCCGCAATGGGGCTGGCCACTCGCAAGCACCTGGCGCAACGTCCCGTCGGGAGCCGGGGACACCGTAAAACGCGGAACGGGCGCCGGATACCGATCGGTTCCACCGGAGAACCCGATCCCTTTTTCAGAGATCAGCTCGCCGCCGCGCACGATCAGGGTCAGCCCTCGAGGAAAGAACTCGCTCAGACGTTGCAGCAACACCTCGGAAAGTTCCGGCGCGTCACGGAGACCGCGCAAAACGAGCAGATCGTTGCCGAGATCGCTCGCCGCAAGATTCCGGCGCTGGGCAAAGTAGTCGCGCAGATAGGCGAGCAGCACCTCGAAAAACCAGATCATCGGTCCGACCTCGCCGCCGACGGCAAGCTCGCGGGGGCGGGGGATCACCGCCAAGACACCGTCCTGATAGGATTGCAGGACGAAATCTCCATCCTGCTCCAACGCCAGTTGCAGCACTGGCAGTTGCGGGAAACAGTCCCGTTTCTGCCGGCGCAGGCGCATCAGGTCGAGAGCGGTCCAACCCGGCAGCTCTTCGTCGGGGGCGCCGAGCATTAGCAGCGGCACCATCCCTTTGCGCAGTGACTGCTCCAGGATCAGGTCGAGATCCTCCTCGTCGTCGGTGGTAAAGCTGAGGATATCGAGGGATTTACAAATGGTCATAACGCCATGCCGGACGAGCCGGTCGCGACCGCAAAAAACCACTCCGCGACTTCCCCCCCCGAAATCGCTGCCCGCCGAGGGTTTGAGCCGAGTGAAGAAATCGACCATTCGCCCCCGGTCGGCGGCACCGGCGGCAGTCCAGAGTTCGTCCAGCAGCTTGCGATGAGCCGCGCCGGGGTCGACCTCCTCGATGCTGGCGAAAACCTCGGGAATCTTCCGTTCCAGCTGATCGAGATCCCCCAGCCCAAGATCATCGGCGGACAACTCGACCGCGCCGGTCGCGGCCGAAGGCTCCGGAGCGAAGGCGGCGTCGACCGACTGATCATCTTCCCAAGCTGGTTCATCCCCTTCTCCGTCGCGATTCTCCTCGTCGAAAATGCGCAGGGCATCCATCAACACCCGCTGGGTATCGAGGTTGATTTCCTGATGCAGCATTTCCGGGAAATAACGGTATTCGTCGGAAATCACCGCGCTGTGCACATCCAAGGTGAAGGTTCCCTTGGTCCAGCGCAGCATCTCCACCACCGTCATCTCGATCAGAGTGCGCAGACCCCGGTAGGCGTCCTCCTTCTTCAACGCCCCTTCCTCGATGAGCGTGGCGATCAGCGGCTTGCGCGCCAGCCCGGCGTCCTTCTGGCCACTGAGCGCGGCATCGCAGGCCTCGCGAGAAACCGCGCCCATATCGACCAGAATCTTGCCGATGCGCACGCTGGTATTGGCATGATTGGCGCTGGTGATATAGCCTTCGTTGAAAACCAGCTGGCATTCCCCACGCCCGCCGCGCACACACAAGGTGCCGGTCTTGCGGGAGGAATGGAGGAGTTGGATGACATCGACGATGGGCAGGTGTTCCAGTTCGCCGGAAAAGGACATGGGCAGCCTCGGGGGATGTGCATGAAGGAAGATTCAACCGCCGCCAAGCGTTACACGGTTTCTGACAATTTAATGCAAAGCCTGCGGCATTGCAACAACGTCGGCGGGAATCGGGCGGGGCAAGCCCCCTTGCGCTGGTTTTGCCCAAAAGCCTGTGCTATGCTGACGACCGTATATTATCCACCCCCATTCCCAGGACTCCATGACCTCCCGAGATCAATACGTTGAAATTTTTTCCGACGGCGCCTGCAGCGGCAACCCCGGCCCGGGGGGATGGGGCGCCCTTCTCCGTTATGACCGAACGATCAAGGAACTTTCCGGCTATGCCCCGGAAACGACCAACAACCGCATGGAACTGATTGCTGCCATCGAAGCCCTGACCGTTCTCAAGCGTCCCTGCCGGGTGCGGCTGACCACTGATTCGGAATATGTCAAAAAAGGCATTACCGAATGGATTCACGGCTGGATCAAGCGCGGCTGGAAGAATTCTCAGAAAAAGGATGTCGCCAATCGCGATCTTTGGGAACGGCTGCTGGAACTCACCCGTCGCCACGAGGTGGAATGGTGCTGGGTGCGCGGCCATGCCGGGCATCCGGAGAACGAGCGCTGCGACGAACTGGCTCGCGACGCCATCGTCCGGGGCCGAGCCGCCGCTTGATCCGCCCTGCCGCCAGGTCATTCCAATTTCAATAAGGAGTTTGCCATGTCCCAGACGATCGCTCAGCAAATCGCCACCTTCCTCGAATCCCCGGCCTTTGGCGTGGTCGGCGCCTCCCCGCGCCGGGATAAGTACGGCAACAGGGTCCTACGCTGCTACCTGCAAGCGGGACGGGAGGCGATTCCGGTCCATCCGGCGCAGAAGGAAATCGAAGGCCTGCCCTGTGCGGCGTCGGTAAACGAACTGCCTGAGACGGTCCAGAGCATCTCCGTCATCACCCCGCCATCGGTGACCGAAAAGGTCGTGGAAGCGGCCATAGCCCGGGGGGTGATACGCAATATCTGGATGCAGCCCGGCGCCGAAAGCCCAACTGCGGTCGCGGCCTGCCGTCAGGCCGGCATCAACGTCATCGCCGACGGCAGTTGCGTGCTGGTCGTCCTCGGTTTCCGCGATCATTGATTGAAGGGAGAGCTCATGCGGTTTTTTTTCACCCTGACCTTCCTTTTGCTGATGACCTTCTCCCCGGCCTCGGCCGAACGAATCGCCGTGCTCGACCTCAGGCCGATCGGCGCCGATCCCACTCTGGCATTGGCGGTTTCGGAAAATCTGCGCACCATGATCAGCCAATTGAACCGGTTCACGGTTGTGGAACGCTCGCAGCTCGACACCATCCTCGATGAACAGCGATTGGAGCAGACCGGCATCACCGAGGATTCCCAGGCACGCAAAATCGGCGCGCTGGCCAACGTCGACCTGATCCTGCTCGGCAGCCTCAGCCAGATGTTCGACAGTCACACCATCAACGCCCGGGTGATCGAGGTTCAGAGCGGCGAAGTGCGCATGGCGATCAAGGTCGACATGCCTTCCCATGCCGATTTCCCGCGTAAAATCGACGAACTGGCACTGGGCATCGGCGGCGCCTCCGCTCCCCAGGCCGATTCGACCCCGCCGAACCTGGAAGGAACCTACGAAGTCCAGGGGGATGACTATATCGGCGAGATCCATATCCAAAAAGCCCGTGAAATCTATCTGATAACCTGGGAAATCGACAACTCGCAAACCGGAGACGTCCCCCAGACTTTTAACGGCTGGGGGCTGTACCATGACGGCGTTCTCAGCGCTTTTTATCGCGGCATTGAAGAGCCGGATAATTTCGGCATTTCCGCTTATGAGGTGCTGCTGGGAGGAAAACAGTTGCGGGGCCTCTATACCAATCTCGGAATTCCCAAGGTCTACGGTAAAATCCGCTTCGAAAACGGTGTCAAAAAACGCTGACCTTTACACTGCACTTCCCCGGACGTGGGGCCTTTTACTACAACGACCATCCGCCATTTGCCCGCGGTGCTTTCCGCGGCGGGAGACTGCAACATCCATGTCCGCTACCGATACAGTTCCGTTCCTCCCTTTTGCCATCCACCCACTACGCGATGCACTCTATGACGAGCTTCACGCCCGCCCCTTCCATCTGCTGGCGACCCCGCAGAAGCTGACGCATCTGGCCTTCCGTGCAACGGCCGCCGAACTGGACTTCTCCTTCAACCAGCTCCGCGATCTCTGCCGGCGTTACAGCGTCAACCAGCCAGGGACCGAAACCGCTTTTTTTCTCCAGGATTTCGGTCAGTTCACGGTGCGCTGGGAACGGCATACGGAATTCTACGCCCTGACCTTCATGGCCCCCGATTCCCCGGGCACAGACCCCTTTGGCGAACCGGTCCTGACCCTTTTGCCCAACGACTGGCTGCATGCCCTGCCCGGGCAGGCGGTCGCGGCCTTCCATCTCGTGGTGGAGGCTGCCAATACACCCTGCGACACCACTGCCCTCTATCGTTACTTCGAAGGACAGAAACTGATCCTTAGCCTTCCCAAAAGCGGCAAAGCCCAGCTCTGCACCGCCTTCAAACTGCACGGCGACGGCTTCGGTCGCTTTCACATCCGTAACCTCGGCATCGACGATTATCAAATGGGGCGCTTGGTGCAGCGCGTCATCGAGCTGGAAACCTATCGCCTGCTGGCCCAGCTCTCCCTGCCCATCGCCAAACGCATCGCTCCTGAACTGAACGATCTCGACCATCGCTTGACCTCAATCTTGTCCAGCCTCTCGACCCTGGAGAGCGCCCGCGAAGAGCGGGAACTGCTCGACAGCCTCTCGCAACTGGCCGGGCGCATCGAGGCCTTTCGCAGCGAAACCAACTACCGCTTCGGCGCGACCCGCGCCTATCATGATCTGGTCCTCAGCCGGGTGCAGAACATCCGCGAAACCGAGGTCGAGGAACATATGTCGGTCCACGAATTTCTCAGTCGTCGTCTGGTTCCGGCCTTGCGTACCTGCGAATCGGTACAGACCCGACTGGAGGATCTCTCCCGGCGAATCGAACGCGCCGGCGACCTGCTGCGCACCCGGGTCAACTTGACCATGCAAGAAACCAATAAAAGCCTGCTCGCTTCCATGGATCGACGCGGCCGCTTACAATTCCGCATGCAGGAAACGGTGGAAGGGCTGTCGGTGGCCGCCATCAGTTATTACATGGTCGGCCTGGCCGGTTATCTTTTCGGTGGCTTGCCCCTCGCCGAGTGGGGGTTGGAGAAGGGGGTGCTCATGGCCCTCTCCGTTCCCGCCGTGGTCACCCTGGTCTGGTGGATAACCCAACGCATCAAGCATCGCCTCATCAAAGATCCCCTGGAACGGAAGCAGACGCCGCCCGTATCTTGACAGCTTACAAAAAAACGCCACCGAAGACCGGAGGCGTTTTTTTGTAAGCGTCATGACGACGGTTTACCCGACCGAGACACTGACAAAAACCAGGCCTTCGGAGCCGGTATTGTCGATGCCGTGGGCTATTCCTTCCGGCGCCACCAGCACTGTCCCTGGCTCAACGTCGCGGGGGAAATCCCCGAGAAAGCGCCCGGCCCCTTCAAGAATTAGCCAGATGTGATCACCGGCATGGACATGGGGATGGATATGCTGCCCCGGCAACAGACACCAGAGAGTCGTCCGGGAATGGGGGGTTTCGGCCAGGATGACTTTATTCGCCTGTTCCTTGCTATAAGCCACCTTGTCGGTGTAGTCGTGAAAAAAGGTCGGCATGGTCGACTCCCTCTAAAAGAAATGGCGCCTCGCGAATCGCGAGGCGCCATGAGATTACCTCATCCAGTTGAGAAATATCAAGCTTTGGCTACGGACACGGCGACGAGATTCGTGCCTGCGGGCATAAGCTGCTGGATATTGACATCGGCAAAATGATAGGGGGCGTAGAGGAGTCCCGCCTGGACCTTGTCGCCAACCTTGACCTTGCCGCCGGCACTGCCGACCGCCGAGGTCACCTTGATCGTATCTCCGTCTTTCACCCCGAGGCTCTTGGCATCAGCCGTGTTCATTTCGATATAACCGGCAGCGGCGACTTCCAGATTGCCCTCGGCGAAGGTTGAAGTCGTCCCGAAGTGGAAGAGAATCTTGCCGCTGAGCAGCTGCATCCCGCTGGGGACGGCAGCAGCGTTGACGGGAGTGAAGTTCAGGCCCTTCTCTTTCGGCGCGAAGGGAGTGCGCAGGGCGTGACGGCAGCGGTCCCCACCGCAGGGAGTAACGCTGCCATAGACCGGAACGAGTTGCTTGATTTCGGAGATGACCGAATCGAGAGTGATCGGCTCGGCCTTGGGATCGAGTAGCCGATAGAGAGCGGCAAAAATGTCCAGATCCGCCCGGGCTTCGCCGAGGGGATTCCGCGCCTTGCCGAGCTTGCTAAGCTGGTGGTCAAGGGAGGTGACGCTGCCGTTCTTCTCAACATCGGCGGCGCCGGGAAGAATGACATTGGCGAAGGCTTCCAGCTCACTGGAGAGAATGTCCTGCACCACCAGAAACTCGACCTTATCCAGGGCCTTGCGCCAGCGGCCGCTTTCCGGGTAACTTACCAGGGGGTTGGTCGCCGCCAGATAGAGAACCTTGATCTCCCCTTTTTCCACCCCCTCGAGAATCGCCTGGGCATCGCGACCTTGGGCGGGCAGGGTCGCATTCCAGGCTTTCTCGAACTCTCCGCGCGCCTGAGTGTAATCCTTCGGCCCGGGGAGGAGATCGGCGGCCAGACCCATATCCATCAATCCCTGAGTATTCCCCTTTTCGTCAAGGGGATAGAGACCGCCGAATTCGCTGTTCATCGCCCCGCAAACCAGAGCCAGGTTGGCCAATGCCAGCACCTTTTCCTCGGCGCCAGCGCCGCGAGTCAGGTCGCCACCGAAAAGGACCGCGACGTTTTTACCTTTTCCGAGATAATCGGCGGCTTCATTGAGCAGCTTTTCGCTCACGCCGGTCGCTGCAGCCGCCTTCTTCACATCAACGGCAGCCAGTCCCTTTTTCAGATCGGCAAAGTTGGCGACAGACTTGCCGAGAGCGGCGTCGTCGGCCAGACCCTTCTCCAGTATCAGTTTGGCCAATGCGCCGGCCAAATCGATTTCACTGCCGGGGCGATAGGCCAAGTGGGTGTTGGCATAGCGGGTGAGCTTCACCTTCCGCATGTTGGCAACCACCAGTTTCCCGTCCGCCTTGCGGCAGGCCTGCTGAATCTTCCAATCGAGAGCGGGAGCCTCTGCGGTCACGTCGGCGCCGAAAACCAGTACCGCATCAGCATTGGCGAGATTATCCACGGTATTGGTCGCCCCTACGGTCCCCAGAGCACCGTTAAGGGACTTGAAGGCACGCAACGCGCCAAAGCGGGCTTCGCTGTCGAGGTTGTTCGTACCGACGGCTACGCGGAAGAACTTCTGCATGAGATAGTTGTCTTCGTTGGTCAACCGGGCCGATCCAAGAGCGGCCACGGCCGGCCCTTTCGCCTCGCGCAATTTATCGGCCACCAACTTCAGTGCCCCGTCCCAGTTCGCCGGGACGAGCGCATCCCCCTGCCGAATCATCGGCTGGGTCAGGCGCTTGGGGGAATCGAGATAGCCGTGACCGAAGAAGCCGCCGATACACAGGTTGCCGTCATTGACCGTCTTGCCGTCTTCGGAAGTGACGCGCAGAACCTTCCCTTGCTTCACGTTAATATCCACCTGGCAATGGCTGCCGCAGTAGGTACAGACGCTGGGAACCTTAGTCAACTCCCAGGGGCGGGCCTTGAATTTGAAGGTCTTGGAAATCATTGTCCCGGTCGGGCAGACCGAAACACAGTTACCGCAGAACTCACAGAGATCGAGGTTCTTATCGATGAAGCTCTTGTCGCCTTTGTCGTTGACGAAAAGGGCGCTGGAACCGACCGTCTCATGGCAGACCTTGACGCATTTCTCGCAGAGCACACAACGGTTGGGAACCTGCTGGATCAACGGCCAACCATTGATGGCGGGCGGATTGACGTCTTCGGCGACAAAGGGCTGCTGGGTCACATTCAGTTCGTAGCAGATATTTTGCAGATCACATTCACCGGCGGCATCGCAGACGGGGCAATCCAAGGGATGATTGACCAGCAGCAGTTCCACGATCTGCTTGCGGATGGCATGCAGCTTTTCCGACTGGGTGGTGACGACAATCCCCGCCTTGACCGGCGTGTTGCAAGCCGTCATCGGTCGGGCCACGCCCTCGATCTCTACCACACAAATCCGGCAGGCGCCGGTCGGAGAAACTTTCTGCAACCAGCACAGGGTCGGAATACGAATTCCCACCTGCTGGGCAGCTTCCAGAATCGTCGATCCCGCAGGGACGGTAGCGGTCTTGCCGTCAATTGTCAGAGTGACCATATGATTTTCACCTCAAAGCCTGGCTAAAGACGAAAGGGGCAGGGCCCGGCGGAACCGACTCCCTGACCCCTCGAACCTGGATAACGTTTTAAAGCAACTACATGGCGAGCATCGCCACGCGGTAGCAGCGAAGGCAACGTTCGGCTTCCCGAACCGCCTGACTGTCCGCGAAGCCGAGTTCCACTTCGCAATAGTTCTTGTGACTGGCCCGCTCGCGGCCGTGAATTTCTTTTTGATGGGCGCGGCCCACCGAATCGAGCCAAGCCACCTCTTCGTTCTTATCGTAAACGCTCAGGTGCGTCAGAATGTCTTCGAGGATCTCTTCGTCGGCCAGATAGGCCTTGCCCTCTTCCAGCCAACGCTGGATAACGCGGGCGGCGCGGTGGGCGTTACCGACGCAGGCGACCACGGTAAGAGGTCCGATTTCGGCATCGCCACCGGCGAAAACCCCTTCCAGATCGGTAATCAGGGTACGAGAAAGAGGGTTCCCCATGCTGTCGTTGAGATCGCGTCCCTTGGGACTCTTCAGCGGGAGAGCCTTGGTCACCACGGTATTCCATTTGGTGATGTCGATCCCCATCTTCTCGGGGATGAAACCCAGATCGGGATCCTGGCCGATGGCCGGGATGACCGTGTCGCACTCGACGACGAACTCGCTTCCCGGCATCGGTTGCGGGCGGCGGCGACCGGAGGCATCAGGCTCGCCCAGCTCCATGCGCACGCACTCGACCCCGGTGACCTGCTCCTTGTCATTGACAATGATCTTGGTCGGAAGCACCAGAAACTCGAAACGCACACCTTCCTCCTCGGCACCGTCAACCTCCCAGACGTCGGCAGGCATTTCCTTGCGGGAACGGCGGTAGAGCAGGATGGATTCCTCGGCGCCCTCGCGCAGAGCGACGCGGACGCAGTCAATGGCGGTGTTGCCGCCGCCGACCACGACGACCTTCTTGCCCATGCCCGTCGGGCGCCCCATGTAGGCTTCCCGCAGGAAGTCGATACCGCCGGGCAGGAAACCCTTATAGCCCTTATCCTCCCCTTCCACCCCCATCGGCTTACTGCGATGGGCGCCGGGAGCGAGGAAGACGGCATTGTACTTTTCCTTCAATTCGGGCAGGGAGATATCCTTGCCGACCCGGGTGTTGTAAATGATCTTCACCCCCAGGCTCTCGATGATGTCGATATCCCGCTGGAGAATATGACGGGGCATCCGATAGGCGGGAATGCCCACGGCGATCATACCGCCGCCGAAACCCTCGGGGAGGGCTTCATAAATGGTGACCGGATAGCCTTCCAGGGCCAAATAGTAGGCCGCCGTCAGTCCGGCCGGTCCGGCCCCGACCACCGCTACCGTCTTGTCCTTGCGGGGTTTCGGTCGCATGGGCGGAACCTGATTGTGCTGCCACTCGTAATCGGAAGCGGTGCGCTTGAGCACCATGATACTTACCGATTCGTCGACATTCTTGCGCCGGCAAGCCGTTTCGCAGGGATGAGGGCAGACCCGGCCACAAACCGATGGCAACGGCATGTTTTCACGGATGGTCGAGAGCGCCTCGCCGAGGCGGTAGTCCTTGATTTCCTCGACATAGGCGGGAATATCGATATGCGCCGGGCAGCGGTCCTGACAGGGGGCTGTCAACTTGACCACGTACTTGCCCGAACCGGCGGGCTTGCACGCGCCGCGGATATAGGCCAAGTATTCTTCGCGGAAGTGCTTGATGGTATCGATCACCGGAACGACCGAGGTCATGCACAGAGTACATTTGCAGTTTTTCAGCAACTCCCCGAGACCTTCGATGGTGGCGAGATCCTCTTCCGCGCCCTGGCCCGCAAGGATTCGCGCCAAGGCATCCTGCATCACCCGGGTGCCGCGCTTGCCGGGCGTGCACTTGGCACAACAGTAATCCTCCTGCACCCGACGGGCATACTCGGCGGCCATGGCGACGATGTCGACCTTGGGATCGGTGACGATCACGCCATCCCAGCCCATGAAGGCCCCCCAGGGACGGGTGCCGTCAAAGGTGACCGGCATCTTCTGGTAAGCGCCTTCAACCTCGGCACTCCCGCCTTGACGGTTATCTACTACGTTTCGTCCCCAACTGGAAAAAATGACTTGAGCCAAGATCGACCTCCCGTGAGACCCATTCCCTACCACGTGAAACGAACGGAAATCCCTTGAAAAAAGGGAAAGACCACGCACCTTTACGGCAATCGCCTCCCCCTATCTTGTATACAGTATGCAGTTAGATAGCACAAATGGAAGACCTAAAGCAAGGGAAAATTTGCGTATTTTGCTCTAGGGGGGAGGCCGACGCGCCCCCTGATTGCATTAATTCAACGCCTCGGAACCGCTCCAGGCCGCCCCGCTCCGCCCACGAGGCGCTGAAAATACCCGATGACGCCGCGCCGGGGATAGGTGCCGCCAGCGCTTCGCGGTCAGGGAAGCGGCGGAAAAGGGGAGACGATCCGCCAGATACCGGGCGTCATCCGCCCCTCCTCCTGATACTCCCAATCGAGGCGAAAACGCTCCCGGCGCACCGTCGACGAGGGGAGCAGGTTGTATTCCAACAGATACCAGGCGCCGGCCCGCCGATCCTCATCGGAAAACTCGACCCGCTCCAGGGAAAATTCGACAACCCGCAGATCCTCCCCGGAAAAACGCTCCTGGAAACTCTCCCTGACCTGTGCGTCCAGATGCTGGGCCGCACCACCGACATCGAGCCAGCGCAGCTTGCGGGTAAAGTCGTCGCTGGCAGGGCCATGCCGGTCGGCGGGGGAGACTAAAGCGGCACACGCCAGAAACGGCAAACAGCAAGCCAGAACGAACCATCGGCAGAGATTGACCATCTTCATACTCCCCCTTTTTTCCGGCAAGCCTTGCCAGGGCCGGATACTGCGCTAGAATGACCTCTATTCTTCAGTACCGGAGTACAGCTCCCATGAAAACCGTGGAAATCTACACCAAGAACCACTGCCCCTACTGCTGGCGCGCCAAGGAACTGTTGCGCATCAAGGGGGTCGATTTCCGGGAAATCGATATCAGCGACAACCCGGAAAAAGCCCGTGAAATGCGCGAACGCAGCGGCCGGCAAACGGTGCCGGAGATTTTCATCGACGGCCGCCTGATCGGCGGCTGCGACGAACTCTTTGAACTGGACGAACGGGGGGAACTGGCCCGAATCCTGGCCCTCAACCCGTCGTCCGGCGGATGAACTCGATCAGCTCCAGAGCCAGCTCGACCTTGCCGAAGGGCGGCATGAGATAGTAGCCCCCGCAGCGTCCCCGTCCCGCCTCGATCAACTCCCGGGCGATCGCCATCCCTTCCCGCACCCCCGCCTCCCCCTGCTTGCCGCGCATGCGCTCGCGCACAGCCTCGGGGAGAGTAATGCCGGGAACTTCGTTGTGCAGAAACTCGGCGTTGCGCTCGCTCACCAGCGGTAAAATCCCCACCAACACCGGAACCCCGAACGGTGCGGTCTTTTCCAGCAACTCGTCCAGCACCTGCGTCGAATAGACCGGCTGGGTCTGGACGAAGCGGGCGCCGGCCGCGACCTTCTTGCCGAGCTTGCGCAGCTGCCCCTCCATGGTCGTCAGGTTGGGATTGAAGGCGGCGCCGAGCAGAAACCGGGTGCGGCCGTCGAGTTCGGCGCCGAGGAGGTTATGTCCGTCATTGAGGGCGGAGAGGAGCTCCAGCAGGCTGACGGAGTTCAGATCAAAAACATTGGTCGCCCCCGACTCCCCCCCCACCGCCACCGGGTCACCGGTCACCGCCAGGATATTTCGGATGCCAAGGAGATGGGCGCCCATCAGTTCGGAATGGAGGCCGATAAGATTGCGGTCGCGGCAGGTCACATGGACGATGACCTCGGTGCCGGTCTCTTCCTGGATGGCCCGGGCCAGGGCAATGTTGCCGAGGCGGATCCGGCCCAGGGGGTTTTCCGCCAGGCTGATGGCGTCGACACCGGCGCGGGCCAGGGCGCGGGCGCCGTCGAGCACTTTGGCGCAGTTCAGACCGCGCGGCGGGTCGAGTTCCACCGTCACGATCGGTCGGGCGCCCCAATCGGCGAGGAAGTCGGGACGGGATTCCGGCGGCGGCTGCACTGTCGGCGCGGAGAGATCCGGCGCATGTACAACCCTCGTGGTCGGTGCGGGCGACAGGTCGGCAAGGGCCTCGGTCAGGGCGCGGATATGTTCCGGCGTCGTCCCGCAGCAACCGCCGATGAGCACCGCACCCGCCTGCGCCAGCTCCCGGCCCATGCCGGCGAAATATTCCGGGGTGGCGAGGTAGATATAGCGCCCCTCCACATATTCGGGGAAGCCCGAGTTGGGAAAAGCGGAGAGAGGCAGGACCGAGACAGCGGCCATGCGCGATACCACCTGGAGCAGCTCGCGCGGTCCGGCACCGCAATTGGCGCCGATCATCGTAGCACCGGCTGCCGTTAGTCGGCGCGCCGCATCTTCGGCGGAAATTCCGTCGCGGGTTCGACCCTCCTGAAGAAAGGCCATCTGCGCCACCACCGGCAGCCCCAGTTCGTGGGCGATGGCCACCCCCAACTCGAGATCGGCGAGGTCGGCGAAGGTTTCGAGAAGAAAGAGATCGACCCCGCCATCGGCCAGGGCTACCATCTGCTCGCGCAGGGCGGCTTCCGCCTCTTCCCGGGAGAGCACCCCCCCCTCCCCCCGGGGGCGCTGCAACGGCCCCACCGAACCGGCAACATAGGCGTCGTCGCCGGCAGCCTCCCGGGCCAGGCGCGCACCGGCCAGATTGATGGCGCGGGCCTGCCCATCCAGTCCGAAACCGGCCAGGCGCGGGGCGTTGGCCCCAAAGGTATTGGTCTCCAGAAGGCGGGACCCGGCGGCCAGATACTCTTCATGCACCTGACGGATCAGCTCGGGAGCGCGCAGGTTGAGACATTCAAAATTGGTGTCGAGCCGGACGCCCCGACTGTAGAGCAGGGTGCCCATGGCGCCATCGCCGATGATCAGGCGGCGGCCAAGTTCTTCGAGAAACCGCCGGGAGCGGTCATTGGGACTGGACATGGAGCATTCCGTACGGGGTGAGGGGTGAGAGCGGCAGGACGAACAGGGGATCGGGTCATCCCCTGTTCGCGCATCACGGCAGAGCTATTCAGTTCGTTTCGCGGACAATGGCGGTATAGAAGAGATGCCCGTCCGACTCGGCCACGGCCAGGGAAAGCTCCAGCGAAACCAGGGAACCGTCCCGCCGCCGCCCGGGAATTTTGTGCAGTTTGCGGATCAACTGCGCCGCGTTCCCTTTCAGATAATCTTCAACCCCGGCCTGATAAAATTCCGCGCACTCCTCATGCACCAGCCGCGCCACGGAAACCCCCATCACCTCGCGTTTGCTGAAGCCGAAGATGCGCTCGGCCTGGCGGTTGAAGAGGATGACCTGGCCGGTACCGAGAAAAGAAACCATGCCGTCGCGCACCGTTTCGGTCATCACCCGAAAACGTTTTTCCGATTCCTCCAGATGCTCGGTCTTCTCACCGAGGTGGACCATCATCTCGTTGAAACCGTCGATCAGGGTGCCGATTTCATCCTGCCCCCGGCGGGGAATCGGTTTTTCGAAACGCCCGGTGCGGACGATATCGCGAATCGCCAGCCCCAGCCGGGCCAGGGGCGCGGTAACCGCCATGCGCACCAACAGCCCCAGACAGAAGACGAGGGCGATCAGCACTCCGCCCGAATAAAGCAGGTCGGTGCGAACCTTGCGCTGCACCTGGGCCTGCAGTTTGCCCAGGGGAATCGAAATGGAGACAGCGCCGATCACCTCGCCGATCCGGTAATGGAAGGACTGCTCATTGGGATCGGGGAACATCTCATTGAGGAAGGCCGGCGCCGTGGCGGGGTCGCCGTGGCATTGCAGGCAGCTGGCGTCAACACGAAAGGGCTGCAAATAACGGAAGATCGGCTCCTTGCCGAGGTCGATGACGCGATAGCTTTCCCGCTTTTCCGGATCCCCGTAGAACTCCTTGAGCATGGTCGTTTCCGAGGGGTCGGGAGCGTTCTTCGGATTGCGGTAGCGTTCGGAAACCTGGCGGATGGTGTAGCCGACGTCGGCGGCGACCAGGCTGCCGATCTGGGTCGAGACCACCTGCGGGATGAGGCCGTAGCGCTCGCGGGTCAACTCGACCCCCCCCTTCTGCAGCTGGTCGGAAAGGTACTGCCGTCCCCGGGTCGCCGACGCGGCAATAATCCGCGCCTTCTCCACCGCCTCCTCGACACTGTAGCCGTGCTGCTGATGGAAGCTGATCCACGAAAAGATTCCAAAGAAGACCAGCAGAATCAGCAGGATGACCAGGTTGATCTTGGTCTGCAGACTACGGTGGCGGAAAAAGTCCATGGACGGTGCCCCCTTTCCTCAGATGCTGAAAACCCGCTGCAAAAACTGACGCAGAATCTCGGCGGTCAAGCCCCAGACCTGATGCCGGCCGACGGTGAAGAAGCCGACCGGAAAGACCCGCCCCTGGTGCCGCCAGTCCTCTTCGTGATAGATAGCGGGATCACGCAGCTGCGCCAGGGGGATCTCGATGACCTCGGCGACCTCGTTGCGGTCGACCCGATAGGGATAGGGGGCGGGAAAGGTTCCGACAAAGGGGACAACATGATAGCCGTGGATCGAAATGCAGTCGTCCAGTCGCCCCAGCACCTGGACATCCTTTGCGGCGATGCCCATCTCTTCTTCCGTTTCCCGCAAGGCGGTGGCCTGCGGCCCGCCGTCTTCCACCTGCCAGCCACCGCCGGGAAAGGAAATCTCCCCCGAGTGGTGATTGAGCTTCTCGGTGCGGCGGGTAAAGAGCACCCAGTCCTCGCCGTCCCGCGCAAAGAGCGGCAGCAGCACCGCCGCCGGGCGCAGCCCGTGCGGGGAAAGGTGCTTCGGTGCCTGGGCGGCGAGGCGCCGCCGCACCGCCTCGGGATCGAGCATCAGGCGTCGGCGTTGCGCTTGAGGGTGGCGATGGTTTCCCGGTAGTCGTCCGTGCCGAAGACGGCACTGCCGGCCACCAGCACATCGGCCCCGGCGGCAACGATGCGACCGATGTTGTCGGTCTTGACTCCGCCGTCGACTTCCAGCTCCACTTTTAGCCCACGCTCCTCGATCATCCGCCGCAGGGCCGCGATCTTCCCCAGACAGGAGGGGATAAAACTCTGGCCACCGAAGCCGGGGTTGACCGACATCACCAACACCAGATCGAGATCGTCGAGGATCAGGTCGAGGGTCGCCACCGGAGTCGCCGGATTGATGGAAACCCCGGCCTTTTTGCCTAGGGAACGAATAAGCTGTACGGTGCGATGCAGATGGGGGACCGTTTCCTGATGCACGGTAAGGATATCGGCGCCAGCTTTGGCGAAGTCGGGGATGTAGCGGTCGGGATTTTCAATCATCAGGTGCACATCGAGCGGCAGGTTCGTCACCTTGCGCGCCGCTTCGACGACCAGCGGACCGATGGTGATGTTCGGCACGAAATGGCCGTCCATGACATCCACATGCACATAATCGGCGCCGCCCGCCTCGATGGCGCGGATTTCTTCCCCGAGGCGGGAAAAATCCGCCGAAAGGATGGAGGGAGCGATTTTTACCATGAACTTTTCTCCAGCGCTGAAACCGCCACATCCCCCATTGGGACCGGCGTCTGTTCAAGAAGGATAACTGGCTATCTTTTTAGCAGATTTACCGCGCACCGCCAAAACAAATAATCCCGCCTCACAGCGGGCGGCGGCGCAGGGCGACGGCGAAAAAGGCATCCATGCCGGTATCGGATCGCCGCCAGGTGCGTAGCCTGCCATCCTCCCCGAAAAGCTCCCGCCAGGCCGGCGGCACGCTTTCGCGCAGATCTTCCGCGACAAAGTCGGGATGGGCGGCGAGAAAAACCTTTAATACGCCATCGGTCTCTTCCTCGGTCAGAGTGCAGACCGAATAGAGCAGGCGCCCGCCGGGTTTGACCAGGGTTGCCGTGTTGGCGAGAATCGCCTGCTGCTGTTCGGCCATGTGCGCAATATCGGCGGCGGTGCGCCGCCAGCGGATCTCCGGATTGCGCCGCAGCACGCCAAGGCCGCTGCACGGGGCATCGACCAGTATGGCGTCGAAACTTGCCGGGACGAGAAAGTGCGGCGGCTGCGTCAGATCCCAGGCGCGGGCGGTGATCCCCCGGCAACCGAGACGGGCGGCGCCGCTCGTTACCAGCCGTGCCCGCTGGGGATGGAGATCGAGGGCCAGCACTTCCAGGTCGTTGTTGCCCAGGGCACAGAGGTGGGTGGTCTTGCCTCCCGGCGCGGCGCAGGCGTCGAGGATCTTCTCGCCGGGCTTCGGCGCAAGGAGATGGGCGATGAGCATACTCGCCTCGTCCTGCACCTGATACCAGCCCTCGCTGTCGCCGGGCAGGGCCGCGCCCCCCCGGTGGCTGATCACTACCCCTTCGGGGGCAAAGAGGGTCGGCGTCCCGTCCATCCCGCGACTTTTAAGTTGGTCGAGGAAATCCTCGCGACTGATTTTCAGGGTATTGACCCGCACCGTGAAGGGGGCCGGCTGCAGCAGGGCATCGGCCAAGGCCACCGCCGCCTCGCCGCCGAAGCGCTGCACCCAGGAGCGCGCCAGCCAGTGGGGAAAGGCGGCCAGCTTTTCCAGGTAGACCACGGGCTCGGTCGCATCGGGCCAGGGGATTTCTTCCCGCTGGCGGATCAGGTTGCGCAGGATGCCGTTGATGAAGCCGGTGGCCCGCTCCAGTTGCTCGCGCCGGGCGAGTTCCACCGTTTCATGCACGGCGGCCGGGGCCGGCACCTTGTCGAGAAAAAGAATCTGGTAAGCACCGAGGCGCAGCAGATTGAGCACGCGTGGCTCGACCTTGGCCAGCGGCTTGCTGCACAGTCGGGCCAGGGCGAAGTCGAGCCGCCCGCGCCGACGCAGGGTGCCGTAGACCAGCTCGGTGGCCAACCCTCGGTCGCGGGGATCGAGGCGGGTCTCTTGCTGAAAGGCGGCGTCGAGAGCGAGGTCGGCATAAGCCCCCTCATCGACCCGACAGAGGACGGAAAAGGCCAGTTGACGGGGATTGGCGGAAGGCAAAAAGGCATCCTTTCAGACGGAAAAAGCCAGGGGCATGCACGGCACACCCCTGGCCGACGGGACTGGGTGGAGTGGGGGATCAGACCGTCGCCATGCTCTCCAGACGCCGCACCCGCTCTTCCACCGGCGGATGCGTGGAGAAGAGGGATTTGAGCCCGGCGCCGCGTAGCGGGCTGACGATGAACATGTGCGCCGTGGCTTCATTGACCCGGTGCATCGGCTGACGGCTGTTGGCCGCTTCGAGCTTGCGCAGGGCGCTCGCCAGATAGAGGGGATTGCCGGAGAGTTTGGCGCCACCCCTGTCGGCCTCGTACTCCCGGGAACGGGAGACCGCCATCTGTACCAGCATGGCGGCGAGGGGGGCCAGAACCATCATCAGGATCATGGCGATCGGATTGCCGTCCTCGTCATCCCGGCCGCCGAAGAGCATGGACCATTGGGCCATGTGCGACAGGTAGGAGATCGCCCCGGCGATGGTCGCGGCGATGGAACCAATGAGGATATCGCGATGCATGACGTGGCTCATCTCATGAGCCATCACCCCCATCAGTTCCTCGCGACTGAGAATCTGCAGAATCCCTTCCGTCGCCGCGACCACCGCATGTTTCGGATTGCGGCCAGTGGCGAAGGCGTTGGGGGTCGGTTGCGGCAGGATGTAGACCTTCGGCATGGGCAGATCGTTGCGTCGGCAGATCTCCTCGACCACCTCGAAAAGGGGGCCGTCGGCAACTTCGACCCCCCGATACATCTTGATGACGATCTTGTCGGAGAACCAGTAGGAGCCAAGATTCATCACGGCGGCCATGACCAGGGCGAAGAGCGCTCCGTTCTGCCCGCCGAGGGCGCCGCCGGCGGCGACCAGCACCAGGGTGAGCAGGGTCATGAGAAAGACGGTACGCAGGGTATTCATCATTTCACCTCGTTCGCGGGTTTTCATCATTCGCGGGCAGACCAGGCAATGCGCCTGCTCACACTATAATAACGGCGCCGATACCAGGCAAGGGGCGGCGCCGTGGAAATCCCGCGACGGTGGCAACCCGCCCTAGTCCGAGCCGAGGCGGGTTCCGGGAGGGAGTGCGCAGCCGCGCAGGAAATCGGCGGCGGCCAGACGTTTTTTCCCCGGCAACTGCAATTCGCCGACCCGCAACACCCCCTCGCCGCAAGCGATGAGCACCCCGGCGGCATCGGCAGACAGTACCGTCCCCGGCTCGCCGCTCCCCGCTTCCGGCGCGGTGCGGGCGATCTTCAGCACCTCGTCGCGCAGGTGGGTGTAGGCGCCGGGCCAGGGATCGAGACCGCGCACCTGATTATGGATCCAGGCGGCGGGCCGATCCCAGTCGATGAGCCCGTCTTCCTTCTTGAGCATCGGCGCGTAATTGCTGAGGGCGTCATCCTGCTTTTCCCCTTTCAGCGTCCCGGCGCAGAGTTGCTGCAGGGTCTCCGCCATCGCTTCGCGCCCGAGGAGCGCCAGGCGGTCGTGGACTTCGCCGGCGGTTTCAAGGGGACCGATGGGGGTGGTCCGTTTGATCAGCATATCGCCCGTATCGAGGCCGACATCCATATACATGGTGGTCACCCCGGTCTCCGTTTCGCCGTCGATGATCGCCTTGTTGATCGGCGCCGCCCCCCGGTAACGGGGCAGGAGCGAAGCGTGAACATTGATGCAGCCGTATTGGGGGATTTCCAGCACGCTCTTGGGCAGGATCTGACCGTAGGCGACGACCACGATCAGATCGGGGGCGATGGCGCGCAATTCCTCAACCACCGCCGGATCGCGCAACTTGAGGGGCTGATGGACGGCGATACCGTGCTTGAGCGCCAACTCCTTGACCGGCGGCGGGGTCAACTGGTTGCCCCGTCCCTTGGGCCGGTCCGGCTGGGTGTAGACGGCGCACAGATCGAGGCCGAAGTCGAGCAGGCCTTGCAGGGTGGCCAGGGCGAACTCGGGCGTCCCCATGAAAACGGTACGGATATCCTGAGGTTTGATCACAGCTGCTCCCGTTGCTGTTCGAGGATTTTTTTGTATTTCTTGCGGAAAAGCCCCCGCTTCAAGGGGGAAAGGCGGTCAACGAAGAGAATCCCGTCGAGGTGGTCGAGTTCATGCTGGATGCAGATCGCCAAGAGCCCGTCGGCCTCCAGTTCCCGCGCCTGCCCCTCCACATCCCGAAAGCGGACCCGCACCTGGGCGGCACGGTCGACCTTGGCGTAGTAGGAAGGCACCGACAGGCACCCCTCTTCCTCGCAGGATTCCCCCGCGCGGGCGATGATCTCGGGGTTGATCAGGGTATGCAGTTGCGGCGGCTCCCCCTCGCGGGCACAATCGATGACCGCCAGTCGCCGCGAAATCCCGACCTGGGGAGCGGCCAGACCAACCCCGGGGGCGGCGTACATGGTCTCGGCCATGTCGGCGGCCAGCTGCTTGAGGGCGCCGTCGAAAACCTCCACCGGCTGCGCCACCTGTTTCAGGACCGGATCGGGATAGTGTCGGATCGCTAGAATCGCCATGGTCGAATCTCGTCAGATTAAATCCTGCGTCGAAGAAAAATCACGAAGCCGGATCATACGTGCTGGACGGCCGGGTTGTCAACTGCGGCTAGGGACGGCCGGCGACCAGCCAGCGCCCGAGATTGGCCGCCAACCGGCGGTTTTCCTCGTCGAGAAAACGGTTCTGGAAGAGGCCGTCGTCGCCGAAGACCAGGAACCGTCCCCGTCCCAGCTCGCCGGCCACGACCACGCCGAAGGACTGCACGGCATCGCCGGGATTGGCCCGGCGGTCGCCGTTGAGATCGATCCAGGCCTGGGGGCCGGTGCGGGCGATGATCCACGAACCTTCGTCGAAGTTGACCAGCGCCCAGCCGCCGTAGAGGCCAAAGGCGTCGAGCCCGGCGAAAAGGGGGTGGGATTCCAGTCGGGTCACCCGGAAATTGAGGGGTTCATCCCCGAGCAGATCCGCCGTCTCACGGATGACGCCGTTGGAAAAATCGACGCCGAAGGCGTGCAGCATCCCGGCCAGGGGCGGCCCGACGTGAAGCATCACCACCAGGGTCCCGCCCCCTTCGACGAAACGGCGCAGGGCAGCGATCTCCCCCTCGGCAAAAGGGACGAAGGGGCCGGAGACGATCAGCGCCGAAACCCCGGCGAGGGCGGCATCGTCGAAAGGGCCGATGTGGCTGCGGGGGACGAGCCCCTGGCCGCGGAGAATCGCGGAGAATTCAGACAGATCCAATGGGCCAGTACCGCCGGCGACGAACTGCTGCCCGTGCCCCTCGTCGTAGAGAAGGATCGGCCCCTCGGTGGCGGCAGCGGCACGGTACCAGATAGCCAGCGCCAAAAGCAGGGAGAGAAGAATGAGGAGGTATTTCAACATGCGTTCAGACTCCGTAACGTTCGGCATAAAGCTGCTCCAGACCGCGGCAATGGCACTGGGTAGAACCAGCGTTGGCGAGGTAGATGGAACGGGCCCGGGGCTCGCCGATTTCTTCGGCCGCCGCCCGCAGTTCCGCTTCCAGCCGCCGCTCTTCCTCTATCGCCAGGCGCAGGGCCGCTTCGGCCGTGAAGTTTTCCGCCTCAAGTTTCCGCAACGCCCGCCACCAGGAACCGGAAGTATCGGGAGAGGCGTCGAGCAGTTCCTCGAAGGGAGGAAGATCCTCATCCCGATCGAGGGTGTAAAAGGAATAGGCGTGCTGCCGTTCTTCCCGGGCCAGACCGGCGAAGAGGGCGGCGGCCTCAGGGTCGGTCAGCCGCTCCGATGCCGCCCGGTAGAAATCCATGGCATCCTTCTCGACCCGCAACGCGGACCGGAGCGCTTCCCGCAACGGCTTCGACTGGTTCATGGCGACCTCCTCCCTTCAACATCTGCTTTGCCTCAGGGATTCTAGTAACTTACCGGCGATCATTTGTCAATCGCCGGATTCCCGAAGCCGTCGGAGGCGGGGGGACTGCAGCGGGGAAATGCCCTTTGTCCCCGCGCCCGCGCCCGTGTTATGGTAGGCCCTCACCTTAAGGGAGCGCCATGTACGACGTCACCCTCATCTACCTGCTGCTGATCGGCCTCGTCTACCTGCTGCTCTGGCGGCGGTCGCCGGAAAAAACCCGGCAAAGCCTGCATGTGGCCGGGGACTCGACCCGGAAGATGCTGCCGATGCTCAGCGCCATCTTCGGGCTGATCGGCCTCTTCCAGGTCTTCGTCCCGCCCAGCCTCATCGAAAGCTGGCTCGGTGGCGCTTCCGGCTGGCGTTCCCTGCTTGCCGGCGGCGCTCTCGGCGCCCTGGTCATCGGCCCGCCCCCGGCGGCCTTTCCCTTGGCCGGATCGCTCCTCGCCGCCGGCGCCTGGCCGCCGGCGGTGGCGGCCTTCGTCGTCGCCTGGATCTCCGTCGGGATCGTCACCCTCCCCTTCGAGGCGGAAATCTTCGGCGCGCGCTTCGCCATCGTCCGCAACACCCTGGCCTTCGGCACCGCGCTACTCATCGGGTTACTCATCGGGAGTTGGACATGAGCGCCCAACATCCGGGCAAGTTCCGCCGCCTGCTGCGCAACCACTGGCTGCCCCTATCCACGTTGCTTCTGTACGGCTGGGCCACCCTGACCGCCCCGGAGCGCGCCCTGCAGGCGCTGCTCATCGGCCTTCGAACCTTCGCTTCGGTGGCTCTGCTGATCGTCGCGGTGATGGGGCTGGTCGGCCTGACCCAGGTCTGGATCAGCCGCGAAATGGTCGGCCGGTTGCTCGGCCACGAAGCGGGCTTCAAGGCGCTCTTGATCGCCGCCTTCGCCGGCACTCTGCTGATTGGCCCGGCTTACCTGATTTTCCCCCTACTCATGAGCATTCACCGCCAGGGCGCCCGATGGGCGGTCATCGCCACGGTGCTCTCCGCTTATTCGCTGAAACTGCCGATGATCCCCCTGGAAATCGAGTTTCTCGGCTGGGGCTTCTCCATGGGCCGCGCGCTGCTGACGATCCTCTTCGCCATCCCCTGCGGGCTGGCGGTGGAAGCCGTCATGACCATCGGCCGGTCCCGGTCCGAGTGAAACGGCGCGGCGATGTCACTCTTCAGGTCGGCGGATCAGGTCGACCTGGGTCCGGTAAATCCACTCGATCACCTCTTCGTACTCGCTGCTGATGGCGACCAGCTTTTTGTTGGCCTCCTCCAGCAGTTCGGCGAGAGAACGCTCCGGTGGCTGATGAATTCCCATCCACGTCGAAATCTCCCGGGTTTCCTCCGCGACCTCCTGGGCGATCTTCTCGAAAGCGATCTCCTTCAGCGTCGGAATTTCCCCAGCCGCATGCTCGAAGCCGCTCCTGAACCGCTCGGGATGATCGCCATAAAGGAATTCGGCGAGCAGGCCGGCAAGATGAACGGCCCTGACCAGCAGCGAAAGTTCCCCCGGCCCGGTAAAGCCGCGCGGATCCCGATGATGCTCGATGACCGCCAGCAAGCCTTCGGGAAAGCGCCAGCGCCGGGCCGCCGCCAACCCCAGGGCGGTGTGATCGAAGCCGAAAACCGCGCGCTCGGCCTCGTCGAGGCTCTCCGCCGCTTCACGCCGCTTGAGAACCTCGGCATAACGTTCGGCTTGGGCGCCGGCAAGCAGAATGGCGCCGATGTTGGCCAGAAGCCCGGCGGTAAAGCCTTCCTCCACCTGGCGGGGACACATCAGCTTGAGCAGTCGCCGGGTGCCGACGGCCGTCGCCAGGGAATGTTGCCAGAAGCGGGTGAAATCGAGCCGGGCGTTTTGCAGGGGGACGAGGGAGAAGGCCAGGGCGAGGGTGCGGACCTGGCGGTTGCCGAGAAGGATGATCGCCCGCTTGATATTACCGACCGGCGATGCCGGCGCGTACAGGGGGGAATTGGCCGCCTTCAGAATCCGCGCCGAAAGGGGGGCGTCCTGGGCGATGACCCGCGCCAGGTCGGCAGCGGCGAGGTCGGGATCGAGGGCAAGCACCTTGACCGCCACCGCCGGTAGGCTGGGCAGAATTTCGGCATGCAAAACGGTTTCCAGGCAAACGGTCGTCATCGCGCTATCCCCCGAGGCAAAAGAAGTATTGAAGGTCAGTATATTCTATTCTTTATACCTGCTTGAACGCAGCGACGCAATCACGACGCCTGATCCCTTTTAGCCGAAGAGCGCCTTGATCTCGGCGAACTCGGAGGCAAAGTCGGGCTGGGCGGCGATGGCGACCTGCTCTTCGAGGACGTTGGCGAGGATCTCGTCGGTGGTCAGGGGATTGGCCAGCACCGAGCGGAAGACGATGATCGGCTCGTTCTGGTAGCGGGGCAGAGCCAGCCGGGTGCGGGAGACGAAGGAGTTACCGGCGGCGCGCTGGCGTTTCTGGATGGTTTCGATGATACGGTCGAGGCGGGCGTTGACCTGGCGCGCCGTGTCGGCGTCAGCCCTGGCCAGGGCCTGCTGGAGCCAGGCCGGGACGTAGCGGTAGGTGAGGATATTCAGTTCGGGCGCGGTAACCAGCTCGAAGTCGGGATGGCTTTCGATCATGCCGGCAAAGCGCCGGGCCCGCTCGATGCCGCCATCCATGAGCAGTTCGTAGCCCTTGCGGCCGATGATCGACAGCCCGGCATGGACCAGCATCGCCATCCCCGGGCGCGAGCCTTCGAGGGTGTGGCTGCCGAGGTCCTTGGAACCGCGACGGATGATGTAGGCGGCGTGATGCTCGATGGAAGCGAGGGTTTCGGGATCCTTGAAGACCACCATCCCCGCCCCCATCGGCACATAGAGCTGCTTGTGGGCGTCGATGGTGACCGAGTCGGCCCGCTCGATGCCGCGCAGCAACGGCCGGTAGGTCCGGGAAAAGAGGGTCGGGCCGCCCCAGGCCGAGTCGACATGGAAATGGCAGTTCAACTCCTGGGCGAGATCGGCCATCGCCTCCAGCGGATCGACATTGCCGGTTTCAGTGGTGCCGCCGATGCCGACCAGGGCCAGCACCCGCATCCCCTCCCCTTGCAGCCGACGGCTGTGCTCCCGCAACCGTTGCAGGTCGATGCGACTGTTCTCGTCGGTTTCAACGGTCACCAGATTGTCCCGGCCGATGCCGAGAAGATCGACCGCCTTGCCCAGGGAATAATGGGCGCGGCGCGAGACCAGCACCGCCAGCCCGGCGCAGTCGAGATGGCGCAGGGCCTTGGCCAGCCCTTCCCGGGCGATGCCGCGAAATTCTCCGGACGGGCCACAGAGCCGGTTGCGGGCGGCCCAGAGGGCGGTGATGTTGGCCACCGTCCCCCCCGAGCAGAAAGCGCCAAGGGCATGCCGGGGGTCGTGCATCCAGCGGCCATAGAAGTCGTCGTCGCGGTCGTAGACTAGGCGATGAATCATGGCCAGCACCTGGCGTTCCATGGGGGTGAAGGCTTTGGAGGTCTCGACCTTGACCAGGTTCTGGTTGAGGGCGATCATGATCCGCGAAAGCGGCAGCATGAAGTAGGGGAAGGCCGAGGTCATGTGGCCGATAAAGGCCGGAGAAGCGGTATTCACCGACTGGGCGACGAGCTTGTCGGTGAGGAACTCGGTGTAATCGGAAACGAAGGTCGGCTCCTCGGGCACCCGAGTGTTGCTGAAATCCTGCTCGATTTCGCTGAGCTTGCGTTCCAGGGCGACCACATGGGTCTGCAGAAAACCGGCGACATTATCGGCAATGTCGCGATCGATGCTGCCCAAGGTGGAGTCGGGGGCTTCGGGAACGGTGAAAATCCGGTGGAGGTTTTCCAGGTTGGCCTGAGCGGCTTCTTTCGATCTGGGCATGAGCGGCGCATCCGGGCAGGGGTCGAGTCCGCGTCGTCACTGCGGAACAACCGTATAAGTTATGAAGAAATCAGATAAACCGACAATTCTGTATACAGAACCTCGGCCCCCCTGTCAATGGAAACGCCGTCACGAAAGATCTTTGACTCCCCCGCGCCGCGGCCAAGGCGGCGAAAGTTCACCCGAGCCGCCCCTCATTCCCCGCCGAAAATCGGCAGGGCGGCGCCGTTCAACGTGAAAACACCGTTTTTCAGGCTGGCGGTGGTTTTGAGCTTGTCCCCTTCACGCACCACAAAATTCCGCTCCAGCAGGTTGTCGATTTCGCTCTCCAGGGACTCCGCCAGCAACTGCTCAATTTCCTCGGTGCCATACTCCGCCTGCGCGGCGGCCTGGGCCTGTAACTCCACCCGCATGGTTTCGGCCAACGCCGACCGGACCAGGCTTTCATGCGCCTCAAGTTCGACGGTGGCCTCGACCTGTTGCAGCAAGGCGCCCAAATCCCCCAGAAAAAAGCCGGGTTCACCGGCAAAGCCAAGACGGCCGCCGCCGCGGACCTCGCCGTTCGGGGCAACCAGGTGCAGGCGCTCGATCTTCAGCTCGGGGCCGCCGGCCAAAAGCTTCATCGCCAGCTCGCCATACAGGGGCAGAAGCCGGATCAGCCGCGACTCGGGATCAACCTCCGCCAGCTCCCGGCCGGCCTCCTGAAACTGCCCCATGAAATCGCTCAGCGCCCGGCCGTCCAGGTTCCGCAACTCGATCTCCACGGAGAGCGGCCCGAAGAATTCATCATCCATCCCCAAGCGGGCAAACTCCAGGGATTCACGGTAATGCAGGCGCTCCCCCTCGTAGCGGCTGTCCAGCGTCACCTTGCCGGCCTTGATCCCAAAGCTGCGCCGGCCGTCGTCCTCGCCGTCGGGGAACTCCAGTTCCAGCCCGTCGAGACTCATCTTCGAGCGCCCGACGTAGATCCACGGCAAGGCCTCGGTCAGGTCGAACTCGCCATGAATACCGCCCAGCTCAATCCGGCTCCCCTCGGCGAAAAATTCCAGTCCCGGCATTTCGACCGTTCCCTTCAGCGCCTGCCCCTCCGGCGCCGCCACCGCATCGAGCTTCAGCCCCTGCCACTTCAGCTCGCCCTCGCTGTCATGCCGCTCCAAAGGGGGAATATGCAGACGGCTCTTCGCGCTACCGTCGAAGGCCACCCGCGTTACCGCGACGGCCGCTTCCAGCTCCGGGAAGTGTTCAAACAAGCCCTCGACATCGACCCCATCCAGGCGCACCTCGGCCAGGCGGGTTTCGACCTCGGCCAGGGCCGGCAGCGAAAACCCACCGGGGAGCGGGCCATGGTGGAACGTATGGTTGAAAACCAGTTGCACGCTCTCGGGGGAACCCGCCCCCTCCCCACGGGGAAGATTCAGATCGACCTGGGTCCGGGCTTGCGAAGAGAGAAAACCGCGCCGATAGTCGTCGGCGGCGAGGGAGAAGATCCCCCAGGTATCGGCCCCTTTCAGGGAAGACTGGTAGAGGCTTCGGACCTGGCCGCCAAGCACATAGGTGCCGCCGGCCCAGGCGAGTACGCAGAGCAGGATGATCAGCCCTGAAAGGGTGGATTTTTTCATTTCGACTCCGGGGGTTCAGGAACAGGGAAAAAGGGATCTTCGCGGCGGAGGCGGGCAGGATCACAGTTCCGGTTGCCAGCGGATCACCTGTCGGTCGTAGTCGATGCGATAGTCGAGATTGCGCAGAAAATCCATGCCGAGCAGACCGTCGAAACGGGCTTCGGTCATTTTGTGGTCGATGACCATGGCCCGCGCGTTGTCGAGCTTGAAGGGACCGACCTTGATGTACTGGAAGCGCACCACTTCGGTAGGGATGACTCCGCCGCCGGCGACCTGGGAGTAGCCGGACTTTTCGCTCTCGACCTGCAAGCGCTCGACGGCGGCGCGGTGAAAGACCGTGCTCGACGCGCCGGTGTCGAGCAGCAGCAGGACATCGGCCTTGTTGCGGGCGAAAGCAACCTGCACCGGCACCAGCACCTGGTTGCCGCGAATCGTCACCGGCGTCTCCAGGGATTGCAGCAAGGCCTGGCGCTGCTCCTCGGCCCGTTGGCCAGCGCGCGCCGCCTGCTCCGCCGTCTGTTGTTGCTGCTCCTGTTCACGCAGGGCACGGCGTTCGTCGGGGCTCAGGTGATCGTCCCGACTTCGGTAGCTGGTGGTCTCTTCCCGGTACTCCTCGGGAATCCGCGTCTCGTCATCGACAAAGACGGTGACGCCGTTGGCGTCGACATAGCGGTAGATCTTGGCCTGGGCGACCCCGGCAACAATCAGCAGGGCCAGCGGAAGAAGCATGACAGCAAAACGAAGCATAGGGAACCTCGGCACGAATCCGGCGCAGCAACTAGGGAGCCTGGACGAAATTCTGGATCAGACTGAAATATTCCCGGACGTTGACGGCCAGGATGTTGTTGTGATTGCCCCGGGGAAAGATATGCAACTGCTTTTTCCCTCCCGCCCAGCGGTGGAGGCGCTCGCCGTGACTGACCTCGACCAGATCGTCGTTGCGGGTGTGCATGACCAGAAGCGGCCCCTGATAGGCGGCCATCTTGCCCCGATGGTCGAGGTGCTCGGCGACGGCCTGGGCCAAGTCCTCCGCCGTGCACCCCAGCTCCCAGGGGGCGACCCGCAAGAGCAGCCGCTCCAGGGGGTCGGCCACGGCGCTTTCGAGAATCAGCCCGGCCACCTCGGGAAAGAGGGAGACCCCGTGGATGGCGAAGAGCGAGCCGACCGAGCGGCCGAAGAGAACCATTTCTTCGACCGGACAGCCGACCGCGCGGATCAGCGGCGCAACGTCGTCGAGCATGCGCCCGAGGCTCGGGCTACCCGTCGACATGCCGTAACCGCGAAATTCGGCGAGAAAGAGATTCAAGCCCAAGGCGTCGACGGCTTCAGCAAAGCCGTCGAGATAGTCGACGACCGTTTCGCCGTTGCCGTGAAAATGCACCAGGGTCTTCGCTCCCGGATGGCGGCGGCGGGAATAGCAGGCCAGCCGCGCCCCTGCCACCTCGACCCAGCAGGGGTCGGCGAAGCGTTCGGGACGGGGAAAGAAGTAGCGTTCGGCGATCACAGGGTGATCAAGCAGGTCGGCGGTCATGGGTTCCTCCAGGGCGCGAATCGGGGCGGCGATGGAATCGAAAGGGATTGTACCATTTGCGCGGCCGGGGGGAAATCCTCAATCGCCCCCCGACCGGAATCGGCCCGGGCTTCTCTTTTTCCGGCGAATCAGCCATAATGAAAGAAATTTTCATCCTCATAAAGGAGGTTTCATGTTTTTTGCCACCACCCTCGCCGGCAGTACCGAGCTGGCGATCCTGGTCAAACTGCTTCTCGCCGCCCTGGCCGGGGCCATTCTCGGCATCGAGCGGGAAAAGCACGGACGCCCCGCCGGACTGCGCACCCACCTGCTGGTGGCCCTCGGTTCCTGCCTGATGATGGTCGTCTCCGAAGCCTTTTTTCTCAAATACGGCGACCTCCCCGGCACCGGCGTGGTGCGCCTCGACCCGGGGCGGGCGGCGGCGCAGATCATCACCGGCATCGGCTTTCTCGGCGCCGGGGTCATCATCAAAGAAGGCTTCACGGTGCGCGGCCTGACCACCGCCGCCTGCCTGTGGGTGGCGGCCGGTGTCGGCATGTCCTTCGGCATGGGGCTCTTCATCGCCGGCACCCTCGCCACCATTCTTTCGCTCTTGGCCCTGATCTTTCTGAAACAGCTCGAACCGATCATCCAGAAGGATCGTTACCTGCATCTGAGCATCACCGCCAATGCCGAGCCAGACATCTACCCAACCCTGGAAAAGCTCTTCGCCGAGCGCAAGCTGCGCATCTCCGACATCGAATCGGATCTCGATCTCACTACGCAATGCATCCGCTACCGCTTCATCATCACCCAGCACAAGGAACGCATCGGCCGCGAACTGAGCCAGATCATCGCTGAAATCGACGGGGTGAAGAAGATCCATTACCAGTAAAATCGCCCTCACCCGCCCTACAGGCACCCTCTCCTCAAGGGAGAGGGAATGAAAAACGAACGCCCCGCCGGGACATTCCAGGCGGGGCGTTTGCTTTGTTGCGGGTGGTTCTCTCTATTTCAAGCCGCCTCGGGCCATTTGAGGGCGGCGGCGGGGCAGGCGGCGACGCATTCGGAGCAGCGCAGACAGTCGCGCTCGGCGACGACGCCGGTCGGCTTGTGCCGGACGATTTCCAGATTCATGGCGCAGACCTTCTCGCACTTACCGCACTCACGGCAGCTGGAGGCAATCTCCAGGGGCTGCTTGTGCCCGCCCAGGGCGTTGGCCGAAGTTCCCACCGGACAGAAGGCGCACCAGCTGCGGGGATGGTAAAGGAGGCCGAGAATCACGGCGATGCCGGTGGTCAGGGCGCACATCGACCAGAAGACTGTCCCCCAGTGCTGCCAGGAGGTCGGGTCGAGACTGAGGCGCCAGGCCATGAAGCCCATCAGCAGGGCGAAGACCCCCCAGCGGAAACGCAGGTTGCGAAAGAGCGTGGGGATCGGCCGCTCGCCGCCGATACGGGCGAGAAGACGGTCGATGAAGCTGCCGCGCGGGCAGAGATTGCCGCAGACATAGCGCCCGCGAAAAAAGCCGCCGATCATCCCTGCGGCCATGGCCACCGGAACGATAAAGCCGAGCAGGGGATATTTCCAGCCGAGGGCGACGGTCAGGATCATGACCGGGGCGAGCAGCCATTGCAGGCGCCGGCGGCTGTTGATGTCGGGGAGAGCGTGACGGATCGCGTCTTCCATGAAAATCCTCTCTTTGTCATTGGGTTGTTATATATTTGAATATCAATATATATGAAAACCCAACTTCAGGTCAAGGAAATTCGTTTCGTCCGCCTCCCACCGGGAAGGGTTAAAAAACAGCTTAGTGAAAATCCAGGGTCAATCGAACTGGGCTTTGAATTCGTCCATCAATCCTTTCAGGCTCTCCAGTTCGGCCCGCAGCGCCGCGACTTCCGCTTCCAGCGCCGCCAGCCGCTCGTTTTCCGCCCGCACCCGCATGGTCGCCGTTTCCGGCGTGGGCGCCGCCGACTCGTCGCTGATCTCCGGCACCCCGGAAAACAGCTGGGCATAACGGCACTCCTTGCGCCCCGGTTGGCGGGGCAACTGCATGACCAGCGGCTCTTTGCGCTCGGCGAGGTGCTTGAGAATCACCTCGACCTCTTCCAGGCTCTTGAGTGAATGCATGCGGTCGGCGCGGGCGCGCAGCTCGCCGAGGGTCTGGGGGCCGCGCAGCATCAGTTCGGCGAGCACCGCCAGCTCTTCCGGTTCGAGATAGAGTTTGACGCTGAGGGCGTGCTTGTAGCGGGGCACCCGGCCGCCGTCGCCGGCCTGCATCGCCAGCCCCAGGTGGCGCAGGCGGTCGAGAGCGCGGACCACGGTCGTTTCGTCGAAAGCGACCACCGGATCGCGGTTCGACTTCTGGTTGCAGGCGGTGGTCAGGGCATTGAGGGTCAGGGGATAATACTCGGGGGTGGTCATCTCTTTTTCGATGAAACAGCCGAGTACCCGCACTTCGTCTTGGTTGAGCTGGATGGTCATCGCTGGGCCTCCCTGGGCTGGTCGAGAATGGAGGCGCACCATAGCATGAGAGGGGATTAAGACGAAAGATTTTTGTGGCGGGGAAAAAGGAAAGGGATTCAGCGCTCGTTGCGTGCCAGAAAGCGATCGAGCTGATTGGCGAAGGCCTGGCGGTCGCCGGCGCTGAAGGCCGCCGGGCCGCCCGTTTCGATCCCCGAGCCGCGCAACTCGTCAAGCAGGTCGCGCATCACCAGGCGTTCGCGGATGTTGTCCTCGTGATACAACTCGCCGCGCGGATTGAGGGCGTGGCCGCCCTTGGCCAACGCTTCCGCTGCCAGGGGGATGTCGGCGGTGACGACCAGATCACCGGGTTCCAGCCGCCGCACGATTTCCTGATCAGCGACATCGAAACCGGCTCCGACCAGCACCGTTTGTATGTAGGGCGAAGGCGGGATTTTCATCGGCTTGTTCGCCACCAAAATCAATGGTTTGCGCGCCCGCTCGGCGGCCCGATAGAGAATATCCTTGATCACCCTCGGGCAGGCGTCGGCGTCGACCCAGATCCGCATATGTTCATGCTCCTTCGCTAAAAAATGATCGGGCCGGAATGGCTTCCGGCCCGTGCGCTTCATAACCGACCCTTAACCCGCTTCGGAAAAACTCGCCAGCCAGTTGTCGAGCTTTTCCGTCAAGGCGTCCTTGGTCTTATAAGAGATTTCCGGCAGCTCGCCGCCCCAGGCATCCTCGGCCTGGCGGTAGCCGTCCTCGATCCCTTTACGGATGGCGTCGATGCGGCTCGGGTCGTTGCCGGCGATGCCGATGGCGAACTGGAAGATCCGCTCCGAGGTCTGCTCGACGCCGAAATAGCCGTCCTCGGCGATGAGCGACTGGGCCTCTTCCGGGCTGAGGCTCTCCAGGTCGAGTTCCCCCACCCCCGTCGCCACCCGGGTCGCCACCCCCTGTTCCTGAAGGTTGCGGGCAACGAGATCGCGCAGCAGCCGGAAGGCCGCGCCAATGTCCGTCTCCTTCACGGCGGGTTCGTAACCGACCCCTTCGGCCGCTTTGTTCCCTAGGGAAACCCGATCCCCTCCCCGCGCAGATTTCGCCTCGCCGCTTTCGGGCGCCGTCTTTTCCCGGCGGGATTCTTCCATCAATTTTTGCGCTTCCGCCTGGAAACGCTCCAGGGCTCCACTGCCGACACTCTTAAGCATATTCCGCCTCCTTCCTTGCGTTCCGGCAACGGGAAAGTTCCCCCTCCGCGCCTTTTCTTTCACCATAGCAGAAGTCGCGAAAAAATATCAGGGGCGGTCCCGAGGTCCGCCCCGTCCCCGGGAACGGTCGCCGAGCCAAAGAAAGAAACGGGCCAACTCCCCCCAGAACCATTCCCGCAGCCGTCGCCTCCAGGAACGGCGGCGCCAGTCGGCGGCGCGAATCTCGACACTCTCGCCGAAATTCTCCTGAAAGAGGGCGGCGACGGTCTCGCCCAAGGCCGGGGAGCGGACTTCCTGGTTGGCTTCCAG
>DIVU01000146.1 GCA_002423365.1 Desulfuromonadaceae bacterium UBA6124
GGGGCCAGGTGGTCCTCCTCCAGGAAGCCCAAGTCGCGCGCCGCGCGGCGCGACACGTCGATCAGGCGGCCGGCCGTGAAGGGGCCGCGGTCGTTGATGGTGAGCACCACGGCGCGCCCGTTTTTCAGGTGGGTCACCCGCACCCGGGTGCCGAAGGCAAGCGTCCTGTGCGCCGCCGTCAGCGCGTTCATGTCGAAGGGCTCGCCGCTGGCCGTGGCGTCGCCGTGCTGGGCATGGCCGTACCACGACGCCGTGCCGCGCCGGTCGTAGGCCGGCCGGGCCGGGCGGCAGGCCTTGGGGTTGCCGGGTTTCCTCGGCGCCGGCCGGAACGCCGAGGCGACGCGGGGCTGCGGCTGGACCTTGGGTTGCTCCTGCGCCTGCGCCGGGATCTTGAACTTAAGCGCGGGTGGCGCCGGGGATTCGGGGAAGGTGAAGGCGGCCGGCTCGGCCCTGGCGGCAAGGCCGGGCTCGGCCCCGGGCTGGGCCTGCAGCGCGACGGGAGCCGGCGGCAGCGTCTGCGTCGCCTGGGGCGGCAGGCGCCTGGCGCATCCCATAAGCGCCAGCGCCGCCACCACGAAGAGGAGGCCATGCAGGCAGAGACGGCGTCGCGGGGATTCGCTGGAAAGCGGCATGGTCCCTCAGGTCCAAGGCGCCGGGGGCGGGCGAACGACTATACCCGCCGCCCCGCCCCGGCTCCACCCCCAATGCGCCGAGGGCGGCGGTGTGCATCGGCGGCAAAGGGAGAGGCTGCCACGGATGCCCCGCGATGCCCCCCCCCAAAACAATTACTGCCGATAGTGTTTCAACTGCGCCCCTTTCGGGATCAGGAGAATGTAGACGTCTCTCCCCTCATTCCCCTCCGCCCGTCTGATCTTCTCGGCATTGTCGAGTTCTCTTTGTGTGGGCTTCCCGTTTTTGTCCACGTCGACCGACTGAACATGAAGGATACGGCCTCGTCCATCCTTGAAGGTGAGATCGGTGAAGTGGCCGCCCTTGAGTCCGCCGAAATGCCCCGGGACGTGCCGCTCTTTGCGTTCCTGTCCGGCTTTCCTCACTCCCGCGACGACTTCCGGGTCATCCGGCGCGTATCGACCACCGGCGATATGTTTCCAGCCCGCTTCCCGAAAGTAATTGCGAATGCGCTCCAGTTCCTTGCGCGTCGCTTCGTTGCCCTTTCGTTCGACGATGCCGTTTCCGAACTCGTCCGGCTCGAGTGCCGGCAAGACATAGATCGTCGGCTTTTCCTGGACCGGCAGCGGGTTCGACAGGTCGGGCAGTTCGACGACGGCGGACGGGCTCTCCGTTCGATCCGGCAACTTCACGTTTGGCGGTTCAATGCCCGGCAGGGGCGGCTCGACCGGCGCCGGCGTCATGCGGTCCGACGTGTCCGGATTCGAAGGAGTCTCGTCCTTCTTTTGTAGATCGTCCAAAAGCTTTTTCCCCACGACCCCTCCGCTCACGCCAAGAAGTCCAAGAAGAGAAAACACTTTTTCGACGGCGGCGGCCTGCGCCACCTGCGTATTTGTGGCGCCGTTCCGGCCGGAAGTTTTGGGATCTGCCGTCCCGCCGGCGCGAAGTTCGGAAGCCTTCGCTTGCGCCTGCATCAGCGCATTCATCCGCGCTTCCGTCTCGCCGCCGGGCAGCATCTCGCCATCCACGCGTAGACCTTCCCGTCCCTGGAATGCGCGGATGTTCTTGAACAGATCGGCGGTGGGATAGGGACCGTCGTCTTCCGGCTGCGGCAGGCCGAGCAGGTGAAAGGCTGACTTCACCCGGGCCGTATCGCCCAGATCGACGCTGGTTGAGGGGGTGATGGGGCGACTGAGATTGATCGGCTGAAACAGGGACGGATGGGGTGGAGCGGATGGCGGACCGGCGGTATTGGAGTCGGACGGTTGGGGTGTCGTCTTCTCTTGGGTATCGAGGATCTCGTTCATCCGGTTGAGCGTCGGCCCATCAGGTTTCATAACACCGTCGACGGCCAGCCCCTGGTCGCGCTGAAAGGATTTGACGGCCTCCAGCATGGAACGGTCGGGGTATTCATCGAGGCCGCCGTCGGGCACCGCCAGGTAACCCAGGCGAGCGAGGGCACGCTTGGTGTTGAGCGAGTCCCCCAAGTCCATGGTGTGGGCCTCGCCGATCGCTTGCTTCAATTGGAACGGTGCGAACATCGCAAAAAATCTCCTCGCGCGCCTCGGCATCGCCGAGGGCGCCGTGCATGGGGGCTGTCGGGGTACGCCGCATCAGGCGCTGGCCGACAGGCCGGCTTCAGGTTTCAGGAAATTTTCGAGGTGTTGTCCGTTCTCGTGGGTTGTCCCGCCGCGAACCGCCGCATGGCTCGTTATGATGCCGAAGCGGGGACGACGACAGGGCCCAACGGGCACTTCGAGGAAAAGTATGGGACGTGGCCACGCATTTGTCAAGGTTTAATGTCTTTTCATAGGCTGTAGATCCTATTTATCGTGCGATGGCCGGAGGGATGGGGCCGCAACGGCTGCCGCCCTTCCCACCGGGCGCTGGTGGCAAAGCTTGGAGCCGCCACATGCAAACAGGGGTAGCGCGCATGCAGGAAATAGAGTACAAACGACGGGTATCGTATGCCATTATATCTAACTATGGTTGTATGCCATGCTCCACGACTTTCAGAATCTGAAGACGATTTCGGTGGCCGACGGCGAAGTGGCGATCCGCGTTCCGCAGGGCTGGGAGGTCTGGCCGCAGGAAGGCCAAGCCGGTTGCTGGGAATGTTACGAGGCGGGCGAGGCGGACACCGGGACCCTGTGGATCCAGGTCGATCATTTTCACCGCGACGATCGGCAGGGAACCCCGGCACCGTCCCTCTCCAGGGACTTTGTGGGGGCGCTGGAGGCGGAGGCGAACGCGAATTCGCCGCCGCCTCTCGAAAGCTCCATCGTGCCGGTGGATGGGGGGTATCACTGGCACCGGGTCTTCGACGTGGAGGAAAACGGCGAGGCATTGCGGTTCTGGTTCTCGCGCTTCTTCTTCGAGCGCGGTGACCATAGCGCCGTCATTAGCATCAACTTCGTGCTCAGCCATGCGCAGATGGACGAGCCCGCTTTCGCACAACTGCCTGCGGTTGTGGACCGCGAGATCCGCCGAGCCTTCGTCGATCCATTCCGGAGCGTCGACGAGGCAGAGGCCGAAGAGGTTTTCGGGCCTCTGCTACGAGCCGATTTCGACCATCAAGTGCGGCTCGTTTTACCGCAGGCCATGGGCAGCTCGCCCCACGGCGGACGCGCCGGCGACGTACAGAACCAGTGGTACTGCCGATTCGACACGGAAGCGTCCCACGCCGGCATGTTCATCCTGACGGAGGTGTACCCGTTCGCGGAAGAAGATGATGCCGCCGCACTCATGCTTCTTGCCGACGATTCGACAGACCCGCCCACCCCGCCCGCCGACCAGGAAAAGGTTCGCGTCCGTCGGACGCCATGGGGGGTTGTGTCCTACAAGATGTACGACGACGAACAAGAGGAAGCGGCCGACGAAGGGGACGCCCCACCCCTCCGCAATCACCTCTGGACATACATACGCCGGGACGGAAACAGGTCGCTGCGCTTGCGGGTCCTGTTGATGATTCCCCTTTCGGAGATCGATGCCTCTCCCTTTCCTCAGCTCGTCGCCCACATGGATGGCGCTGTCCGGCGAGCGGAGTTTCCCGGCTCGGGAACATGACCGCCCGACACGCGGTATCGGTCACTTGCCCCTCTTGCGACGAGCACGGACGGCCGCCGGCATTTTTGGAAATCGCGAAAACGTGGCGGTGCAGGCAGTCTGGTGCGAACCGACTAAAGATGGCGTCCTGGTCGCATTTCTCCGGCACGAGTGTCCAAATCGGAGTTTTGGGTCAGGCTCTTAGACAAATTGCCTCCCGTCTCGCTTGTACGAACCGTCCGCAACGACTGGCGCGACAGCACCAGAACTGTCGGCCGCCACGGCTCATTGAGTGCCTCTTCCCAGCATTCCACCGTCTCCACCGCATCGGCCGGCCGCATGACCCTCAGGCCAGGCATGGCGCGCAGCGACGCGAGATGCTCGATCGGTTGATGGGTCGGGCCGTCCTCTCCCTGACCGATGGAATCGTGCATCATGACATAGACGACGGGCAGCCGCATCAGCGCCGAAAGGCGGATCGCTGGCCGGGCATAGTCGGCGAAGCAAAGGAATGTCCCGCCGAACGGCAGGAATCCGCCATGGAGCGCCAGGCCGTTCATGATCGCCGCCATGGCGTGCTCGCGAATGCCGAAATGGATGTAGGTGCCCGCATAGTCATCGGCGCCGATGGGGTTCGCGGCGCGGGGCTTCGTCAGGTTGGATCCCGTTAGGTCGGCCGATTCAGAAGCCTCCGCATCAGCCTTACTGCGGCCTCCTTGTTTCGTCCTGCCTGGATCAGGATGTCCAGAACCTCGCCCTCGCTGTCGACGGCCCGCCACAAGCGCATCTTCTTGCCTCGGATCGAAACGAAAAGCTCGTCTAAATGCCAGCGACCATCGGGTCGCGGTCTGCTGCGGCGAATTGTTCTGGCATAGACGGTGCCGAACTTCAAAACCCAGCACCGAACGCTCTCGTAGAAAATATCAAGGCCGCGCTCGGCAAGAAGGTCCTCGACATCACGGAAGCTCAGCGTGAAGCGGCAATACAGCCAAACCGCATGTTGGATAATGGACGAAGGAAACCGGTGGCGTTTGTAAGAAAGCTGCTTCATCCACCGAGGCTACTGGGTCGAGATCGGCCGGTCCAGTGAGTTAACCTGTCAACGCCCAAGGACAGGTTCAAGGGGGATCTGGCAGGCAAACCGGGCAGCCGCACTCCGCCATAACCCGATCAAGATGTGAAGCGCGTCCACATAGTGATCCAACATCGACGGATGTTCCACCGGCTCCGGCACCATTTCCTGCAGTTGTTCAAATATTTTATGTTGCGTTCAAATATTTCGGTCAGAT
>DIVU01000020.1 GCA_002423365.1 Desulfuromonadaceae bacterium UBA6124
TGGCGGTCGAATATATGCTGAAGCGGATCGAGGAGTAGGAAGTGTGAAAGGCTGAAGACCGAAGACTGAAGGTTTAAAACGCACGAAGGGCCGGGAGGTTTCTCCCGGCCCTTCGTGCGTTTCGGCTGCGTGCCGATTAATTGTTGGTGTAGTTGGTGCCGCTTTCCACCCAGGGCGTGACCTTGTTCCAGCCCGCTTCCTCGGGGGTGGTGTCGTTGTTGACGTTGACGTAGCGGTGACAGTTCTGGGCGCTGGTGGCGTAGGCCAGCTGCTTGTTGCGGGCCAGGCCGCTGACGTCGTTGCCGGTGTAGGGCATGACCCCCGAGGTCGACCAGTTGGTCGTTGTTCCCCCGGAACCGCCGCTGGTCCAGTCGGCGTCGCCGGCGAAGAGGTCGTCCCACTTGTTGTGGCTGACGTCGAGACAGTTGGTGATCATCAGCCGCGGCAGCCGTGAGGCGTGGGGGTTGTGGCATTTGGAGCAGCTGAAGCGGTGGTACTGCAGGTCGATGGCGCCGTTGGTGCGGTCGAGGGCCCAGGCGAATTCGCCGAAGGCGAAGCGGGCCCTGCTCAGGTCGGTGCTCCAGATGTAGGGGGTGACGCCGATGCTGTTGTCGCTGGAATAATAGGTGCTGCTGCTGTCGGTGCTGGAAGTCGGCGTGTCGCCGTCGTAGTTGCGCAGGCCGAACATCTCCTCGGCGGTCTTCAGGGTGGTGCCCTGGTAGCCCATGCCCGGATCGTTCCAGGTCGTGCCCTCGTTGCGGAAGGAGGGGTTGTAGATGTTGGCCTTGTTGGCGCCGCTGCCGCCCACGGCCGAGTTGGAATGGCCGTTGGTGCCGATCCAGTCGTCGGCGGGGTTGCCGAATTTGTTCATGTTGTTGACGTCGCCGCCGTGGCAGAGAACGCAGAGCCCGGCCGAGTTGCTTAGGGTGTAGCTGGAGGCCGGATAGCCGCTGTTCTGGTCGATGAAATAGCCGCCAAGCGAGGTGATGCCGGTGGAGCCGCGGGGGACCGCGCCGAAGTCGTCATTGTAGGGGTAGTAGTCGATCTTGGCGGCGACGGTCCCCAGGCTGCGGAAGGATTCGTTGCGCCCCGGCGCGCCGTCTTCCTTATAGGGGTTGCCCTTCCATGTGCCGCGCAGGAACGGTTTGCCGTTCAGGGTGTCGTTGAGAGCCAGGTTCATGTCGTGGACGTCGTGACAGTAGGCGCAGCGGATCTGCGCCTCCGTATCCACGCCGGGGCCGGTGACCGCCGGGTTGACCGAGTGGGTCGAGGCGATGGCGCCGGTTTTGTAGCGGAAGCTGGGGCTGTCCCAGGTGGCGCCGACCCAGCTGGAAACAGCGGTTCGGCTGCCCCAGCTGCCGGCGTTGTTGTGCAGGGTGCCGTAATTGTAGCTCATGTTGCCGGTGTTGGCGTCGGTGTTGGTGCCCCATTCAGAGATGCCGTTGTCCTCGTGACAGGCCCAGCAGATCTCCGCCTCGCTGTCGACGGCGGCGCCGCTGTTGAGGGTGGCGCGACTATTGATGACTTTGCGCAGATGGATGCCGCCCGAGGTGTAGTCGATCCCCGAAATGGCGTAGTTGGGGACCATGACCACCGCGTCCCCGGCCGGTGTCGCCCCCTGGGGATGCCCTTCCACATGGCACCAGGTACAAGCGCGGACCACGCCGCCGTCGACGGTGTGGGGAATATGTTTGGTCGTCAGCACCTCGCCGCTGCTGAAGTTGATGCCGACGGGAACGGGTTTGTGGAAGGTCAGGCTGGTGGAGGTAATTGCCGTGACTTTGAAGTAATCGTGGCCCTTGATGATATGGTCGCCGGCCACCATGGTATGGCCGCTGTTGACGGTGAGGATTGCGGTCGAATTGTTGCCGGTCAGGTTGGCGCCGACCGTGGCGGTATGCTCGGTAACCGGCCAGGAGGCTCCCTCATGGTAGTTGTTGTCCTGGTGACCGTGGCATTCGTTGCAGTAGACCAGCTTGGGGCCGGTGGCGTCGTCGCCGGTACGGGTGGTCCAGACCGGATCGACGGAGTTGTTGCCGTGACAGCGCAGTTCCGAGGTGCCGGTGCAGGTGCCGGGGGTGGCTCCGGCGCCGGGATTCCATTGAGCGTCTCCCCCGGAAACGTCGGTGTCGAGCACGACGTCGACGGTGCCGTCGGCGTGGTCGCTCCCTTTATGGCAGAGGGTGCAGGAGTCGCCGGTCAGTCGGTAGCTGAGGTTAAGATGGCGCATATGCTGTCCCACCGCCTTGCCGCCGGTGTTGCCAAGCAGGTCGATAGGGGGCGCGGCGAGGATGACCCGTTTGCCCCCTGCATATTTATTGTCGACGGTCGGATCTTCATAGGGGCGGCCGTAGTAATCGCTGTTGACGTCGCGGTTGGGGGCACCGTGGCACATGGCACAGTTGACCGAAGCGATGTTCCCCCATTCTGGAGCGCCGACACCGTGGCAGCCGGTGACGCCGGTGGCGTTGAAGCCGAAACAGGTGCCGTTGTCGAGGTTGTCGCCGCCCGGTTCGACGTCGTTGAAACCGCCGCCNNGGCGGTTTCCGTGGTCGGACCGACCGCGACATTCCAGGTGCCGCCCAGATCCTTGAGTTTCTGGGCATTGTTCCAGGCGACGCGGGTGACCCCGTCCATGTGGCGGGTATCGAACGTGTCCGCTTCCTGGCCGTGACACTTGGCGCAGTCGGTCTGGGTGAAGCCGTGCTCCTTGTGCATTCCCTTGGTCGCGGCGTCGTCGGGCGGGGTGCTGTGGCAGACGCCGCAGCGCAGGCCGCCGTCGGCCTTGGGCGAGTTGGAGAGGCCGGACCAGTTGGGCACCTCGTCCGCCGTTTTCAGGGCGAAATAGTAGCTCTTGCCGGGGTTGAGTCCGAGGATTTCGTAGCCCTGGCGATGGCCGGGGTCCCCCGGCAGCGGTTCGCCGACCACCGGGGTGGAAATATCCCATTTGCCGGTGCTGTCGATGGGGCCGTCACTGGCGTCGGCTTCGTCGCCGTCGCTGTTGACGTCCGCCAGTTTGTAGCGGATGTCGTACTGGCTGGCCTGGCCTTCGTGATCGTCGTCACCGGGGGCGTGCCAGTAGAGCCAGACGGTGCCGGTCTTGGGCCGGTGTTCGGCATGCAGGTCGGTGACCGCCGCCGGAGCCGTGCTGTCCACCGAGTTATTGATGGTGAAGGTGCCGCTGATCGCCTCGCGGTGATCGTAGTAGGTGCCGCCTTCGTTGTGGCTCATGCCGTCCCCCGCCGCCACCTTGACCTTGGCCGTGGTCAGGGGCGCGGTCAGGCCGAGTCCCGATTTGACCGTATCCCAGGTCGTGCTGGTGCCGGTGACGCCGGTGGCGATGACGAAGGGATAGGTGGCGCCGTTGTCGATGGAGCCGTAGATGTCGTAGCCCACCGGGTCGCCGTCCGGATCGACGGCGGCGTTCCAGGCAATGTTCATCTCTCCGCTCTGGGCGCTGGCGGCCGCCGGCGCGGTCAGGGTGAAGGCGTTGGGACGGGCGTTGTTCTCCTGCATGAAGAGGGTAAAGAAGGTCTGGTAGCGGTTGCTGCCGTAGCGCAGTTCCAGGCGGTTAGAGGTATTGGGCAGAACCTTGGCGATTTTCACGACCACCCGGCCGTTGGCCGGGATCTGGCCGCTGATCGTGGAGAGACCGATGGAGAAGTAGCCGCGATGACCGCCGGGGATGGTCTTAGTGACGGAGCCGAGGGCGGAGTAGTTCGTGCCGTCGGTGGTGTAGCCGATGTGCGCCTGAATCCCCTGGCCGCCGGTGACCTCGTCGGATTCGCGCCAATACATGGTCAGGTTGCCGCCGGTGACGTTCATGGTCTTGCCCACGCTGGTTGGCATACGCCAGATGAGCTTGTCGCCGGTGCCGGTGATGTCTTGCAGGCGGGTGCGGGTGGTGGGCGAACAGGGATTGCCGGCGGTCGAAAGGGCGCCGGTCAGGGTGCCGCTGCTGTAGGTATAGCTGCCGCCGCAGGAATGGCCGCTAAGCATCTGGCCGAAGAACATGGTGCCGTTCCAGTCCTTTTCATAGGGGGTCTGGGGAATGGCTTCCTTCTGCACAGTATTGGTTTCGCGGTTGCCGACGGCGTCCTCGGCGCGCACGGCGAAATTATAGTTGGTGCCGTCTGCGAGGCCCGAAACCTGGTAGGTCAGACCGCTGGTGGTGGCCTGGACCGAATTGTAGTTGATGGCGGTGCTGGTCGGTGCCCAGAAGATCTTGTAGCTGATCGGTTCACTGACATCCTTGGCGGCGCTCCAGGAAAGGTTGACCTTGCCCGAAGCCATGGCCGGATCGGCGACTTCCAGTCCCTTGAAGAACGGGACGGCGCTGTCGGTCTTGGCGACCGCGCTCACGCTGTTCGAGGCCAAGGCGTAGTTGGTCATAGTTTCGTCGAAGGCCTTGACCGCGA
>DIVU01000386.1:0-1297 GCA_002423365.1 Desulfuromonadaceae bacterium UBA6124
CGGCCAACGCCGAGGCCGGGGTGGCGATGCCGCCGCCGAGGCCGAGACGCGGGGGATGGTCGTAGTTAAAACGGGCCTGGAGCTTGTCCCGCAGCGCGCCGATGGAGGGAAAGAGGGAGATCGCCGGACGGTTGTCCGTATGTCCCCCCGAGTCGGCCTCAACGGTGACGTCCTGGGCCATGGGGATATGCGCCGCCAGCTCCGCCTGCTCGGCGGTGATCCGGCCGCCGGCGACCAGCTCCCGCAGCAACCGCTCCGGCGGCGGCGCGAGGAACTTGGCGGCCAGCTCTTCCCGGGAAAGTTTAGCGATGATCCGGTTCGGCGTGATGATTTTTCCCGAGGCATCGCGGTGGATGCCGTGGACGCGGAAGCGCACTACCGGCAGAGTCAGATCGAGAAAGGCCGAGGCCTCGATCAGACGGACCCCGCGTTTAAGGTAGAGTTCCACCAGCGCCGCTTCCAGGTCGGGCTCATTCGGGCTGTGGATCAGGTTCATCCCGAAAGGATAGGGGGTCGCACCGCCCTGGAGTTGGGCGATGGCCTTCTCCACCTCGTCAAGGGGCAGACCGGCAGCGCCGAAAAAGCCGAGCATTCCGGCCGCTCCGAAAGCCTGAGCCATGGCGACGGAACTGATCCCCTTGGCCATCGAGCCGCCGACGTAGGCGTAGCGCAAACCGTGATCGCGGCAAAAGTCGGGATCGCCCAATTGATCGGGGGGGCAGGGGGGGGCCATGCCGACAAAGGGAAGGGCCGGCGCGGCGTTGGCGCTATCGAGGGCACCAGCCTGAAGACACCCCTGGTCATCGATGAAGAGAGGGGTGTCGGTTTGGAGCAGGGCGGCCGCGGTCGTCGCCGGTTGCTGCGGGGCGGGGTGGAAGAGGCCCAGTGCTGGTCCGGACCCTGGTTTCATCTGGTTCAAGCAAAACTCCTCGTGCCGGGCGAAGCGGTCGCCGCACCGGAAATATCGTCGGATTTGTCTGATCCCGGTGGGCACAGATACAGAATTTTTTATTTCAAATCACGTAATATGCCAGTTTACCGGTAAAATGGCAAAGGCTTTGTGGAAACCCATGGATAAATAAAGGAATTGTAACGATCATCATGGTCGGGAAAGACGCAGGAAGAAGATGGACAAAAAGAGGATAGACAGATTGAAAAAGCTGATGGTTATGGGAGGTTTTCTGGGTCTTGCTGCCTGCGCTTCCGGTTCCGCCGATGGGCCGGGTCTCAGAGAGGGTCGCTTGCGTCCCTGTCCGCCAAAGCCCAACTGCGTATGCAGTGAAATGACGGATGAGGC
>DIVU01000386.1:1303-2707 GCA_002423365.1 Desulfuromonadaceae bacterium UBA6124
CGATGAAAACTACCTGTGGGCCACCTTCCGTTCGCGGATTTTCCGCTTCGTCGACGATCTCGAATTGCGCTTCGACGAGGCGGAAAAGATGGTGCATCTGCGTTCCGCCGCCCGCCTCGGCTATAGCGATTTCGGCGTCAATCGCAAGCGAATCGAGGCGTTGAAGAAGCTTCTGGAACAAGGTTTGCGCGAGACGGAAAATCCTTGAAAAAAGGCGGGAGCGTTGCCGCTCCCGCTCCCAACTGTGGAAGAGTCACTCCTCCTCGGAAATCTTGAAGACCTGTTGAACGCCGGGTTGGGCTTGTAGGTCATCGACAGAAACGCGGCCGGTGTCGCCGATGACGCCGAGAATGACCCGGTTGGCTCCGGTCGACTGATGAAAGTCGAAATCCCGCTCGATGAGATACTCTTTGACCTGCTGCAATTCGTTTTCGGTGACGGTTTTTTTCATGACAATCAGCATGTTCACAGACCTTTCGTGCGGATACGTTCCAGCCGCCGGGATTCGTCGATGACGCGTTCGAACATGCGAACGATGGCGCCGTTGTCCAGGGGGCCGGGATTGGCCGCCTGCATGGCCTCAAAGATGCGCTTCTCCCGGGCCGGGTCGTAGACGGCTAGGCCAAGTTCCTTTTTGATCTCCCCGATCTGCAACGCCAAGTCGGCCCGTTCGTTGAAAATCTTCAACAGCAGGCGATCCAGCTCGTCGATGCGTACGCGAATCTCGTCAATGGTCAAGGGTCGGCTCCTGGTTGGGTTTTCAGAACTGTTTCTGGATCAGGGTGTCCCGTTTCCAGTGGATGTCGTCGGTCTCAGGAAAATCGATAGTGTAGTGCAATCCCCGGCTTTCTTCCCGTTCCAAGGCACAGCGGACAATGAGTTCCGCCACCGTGGCGATGTTGCGCAATTCGATAAGATCCGAGGTGATGAGGAAGTCCCAGTAGTAGTCGGCGATCTCCTCCTGAATCATCTGGATTCGGCGCAACGCCCGCACCAGGCGCTTGTTGGAGCGGACGATGCCGACATAGTTCCACATGCAGAGGCGGATTTCGTGCCAGTTGTGGGCAACCACCACCTCTTCGTCGCTGTTGGTGGCGGTGCCGTAGTCCCAGGGGTCGATGGACGGATAGGTGTCGGGCAGGCCGGCCAGGCGTTCCAAGGAGCGTTGCGCGGCGCGTTTGCCGTAGACCACCCCTTCGAGCAGACTGTTGCTGGCCAGGCGGTTGGCGCCATGCAGGCCGGTGCAGGACGATTCGCCGATGACGAAAAGGTTCTGAATGTCCGACTCCCCCCATTCGTCGACCCGTACCCCGCCACAGAGATAATGGGCTGCCGGCACCACCGGAATCGGTTCCTTGGTCATGTCGATTCCGAAGGAAAGGCAGGTCTCGTGGATGTTCGGGA
>DIVU01000176.1 GCA_002423365.1 Desulfuromonadaceae bacterium UBA6124
TGCCGCCGGTGCCGAAGGTCGGCGTCGGCAGGCGCTCGGGGAAGAGCAGCTGATCGAGGCCCGAGCCGAGGCCATAGACGAAGAAGCCGAGGCCGAAGATGCCGTAGACGATGGAGGGGATGCCGGCGAGGTTGTTGACGGCGATGCGTACCATGCGGACCAACGGGCCGTCCTTGGCGTACTCCTTGAGATAGACGGCGGCCAGCACGCCCAGGGGGAAGGAGAAGAGGCTCATCAGGAAAATCAGCATGACGGTGCCGAAGATGGCTGGGAAGAGGCCGCCCTCGGTGTTCGCTTCGCGGGGCTCGCCGACGAAAAGCTCCTTGACCTTGTCGAGATAGATCAGGCTCTTGCCCCAGACGCCCAGCGCATTGGGCGGATAATGGCGCACGATTTCAGAGGCCTGGAGGGTTTTTTCGCGACCGTCGGCGGCGACGAAGGTGGCCGTGTAGTCGCGCAGTGCGGCGGCCGCCTCGGCCTGCTCGGCCATGATTCGTTCGAACCCGGCGCGAAGTTGCTCCAGGCGCGTGTCGATTTCGGCGATATCCTGCCGGTTTTTTTCGGCTCCCTGGTGAGCCAGTTTCTGCCGGCGCTGTTCGAGCTTAGCGACTTCGCGGTTCAGCGCGGCCATTTCTTTGTCCAGTTTCCTCGCTGTTTCGTCTTGTTCCGCGACCCGCTCCAGCAGTCGTTGCAGGGCCGGCAGGTCGGTGCCGCTCAGGTTTGGGCCGGAGACGCTCGTCAACATCCCGTAAAAATTACCGTATTCCTTCCGTTCCAGAACCAGGGCGGCGGCCGGTTCCTCCCGGTTGACGATGTTCGCCTCGTCGATCCAGCGGAAATCGAGCCCGTAGAGATCGCGGTTGCCGATCTTGAACTGCAGGCGCATCCCCTCGCCGGAAGCGGCGAGTTTGCGCTGGGTGATCTCGCCCAGCACCCGGCTGCCGTCATCCAGGGTCGCCAGGGTCAGGTTTTTCGGCCAGAAGACCCCGAGGCCGTTGACCAGGATGACGATGATCAGGGTCGCGGCGATCATCAGGGTCAGGGCCATGGCGGCGCCGGTGGCCCAGACCATCGGTTCGCCTTCACGCCAGTATTTTTTCATAAATTTACATCCAGTAAGGGTTGCTTGTCCCTCGTCATTTGTAAAAGGTGACGAGGGACGGGTAGCGAGTTTCAAATCCAGGGTCTATCCATCCTCTAAAACCGTCCATACTTCTTGCGCAGGCGCTGGCGCACCACTTCGGCCACGGTGTTGAGGCAGAAGGTCAGCACGAAGAGGATGACCGCCGAGAGGAAGAGCACCCGGTAGAGGGAGCCGCCATGGGGCGCCTCGGGGATTTCCACGGCGATGTTGGAGGAAAGCGGGCGCATGCCGTTGAACATGCTCAGGTCGATGATCGGAGTGTTGCCGGTGGCCATGAGCACGATCATCGTTTCGCCGATGGCCCGTCCCAGGCCGATCATGATGGCGGCGAAGATCCCCGGCGAGGCCGAGGGGAGGATGACTCGCCAGACCGTCTGCCAGCGGCTCGCGCCCAAGGCCAGGGAGGCGGCGCGTAGGCTCGGCGGGACGTTGGAGAGGGAGTCCTCGGCGATGGTGAAGATGATGGGGATGACGGCGAAACCGAGGGCGAAGGCGATGACGATGCTGTTGCGCGGATCGTAGCGCTGCCCGGTTTCGTTGAAGAGCCAGAGCTTGAAGTTGCCGTCAAAAAACCACCCTTCGACCAGCGGTCCCAGGATCACGGCGGCGGCGATGGCCAACAGCAGCACCGGCGCCACGGCCAGGAATTCGTAGCCCCGTTCCACCCTCTTCAGGGGTTGGAAGCGGCGCAGCCACTGCCAGAGCAGAATGCCCAGAGCCAGCGCGAGGGGGACGAAAATGACGCTGAGGAAGAGGGCCGGGACGGCTTTTTCCAGCTTGGGCGCGAACCACAGGGCGGCGAGAAAGCCAATGACCACCGAGGGGATCGCCGCCATCACCTCCACCGCCGGTTTGATCCACTGGCGCAGCCGGGGACTGCCGAATTGGCTGATGTAGATGGCACCGTAGAGGGCGATGGGGACGGCGAAGAGCATGGCGTAGAAGGTGCCCTTCAAGGTGCCGAAGATCAGCGGGGTCAGGCTCAGTTTCGGCTCGAAATCGTCGTTGGCGGCCGAGGATTGCCAGACGTGGGCGGGCTCGTCGTAGCTTTCGTACCAGACCTTGCCGAAGAGGGTGCGCCAGCTGATTTCCGGATGGGGATTATCGACGCCCCAGAGTTGCAGGCGGCGATTTTCATCCAGGGCCAGAAGACCGTTGCCTCGGGCGGCGAGGGCCAACTGGGTCAGCGGCGCCTCGGTTTCGATGCGCAGCAGGAGGCGTTCGCTGGTCATGTGATCGAGGTGGATGCTGCCGTTGGCGTCGAAACTGGCCAGGGATTTATCTCGCCAGGAGGGCAGGATGTCCCGAATCGCCTGATCATGGCGGGTCAACCGGTGAATGCGGGTCAGGCGCGGTTCCCCGCCCTCGGCCGGGCGGACCGGAAACCAGGTCGAGAGATGGCCCTTCTCGTCCCCCACGGCCAGGGAAATATCGCCGAAAACCAGGGCCAACGCGGTCACGGCGACGCCGTCATTCTGGGCGTTGACATAATTTTTCAGTCGCGGCGGGGCGTCCTCGCCCAGTTCCCAGTGCAGCAGGCTGCCCC
>DIVU01000257.1:0-756 GCA_002423365.1 Desulfuromonadaceae bacterium UBA6124
ATCCTGCGGGCTTTTCTCCATTCCGATCAGCATCCGAGCGTTGAGCAGGTTTATGGCGAGATCAGAACCGATTTTCCCACCATCAGCCTGGCCACCGTCTACAAGACCGTCAACCTGTTGAAGGAGCTCGGTGAAATCCTGGAAATCGGCTTGACCGACGGCCGCAACCGCTATGACGGCAACAAACCCTACCCCCACCCGCACCTGATCTGTACGGCCTGCAACCGCATCATCGATCCCGAAGTCAGCCTGCTTGACCAGCTGACGACGGAAGTGGCGAAGGCGACGGGCTATCGGATCACCTCCCACCAGGTCGAACTTTTCGGTATCTGCCCCGCCTGTCAGACGAAATAAGGGAATGGAAACTATTTTTGCAGTTTGTGGATAATTATTATCCGTTGATATTGACAATCCGTAAAGGTTTGCTAGAAGTAACTCCATTCTGACCTTTGGTGCGCCCTTGGGCTCGAATCCCCGTGCGCAGAGCAACTCTTCATATGTCAAGAGGAGGATAATTCATGAGTGAAGTCGCTAAGTGTCCGATCACCGGCAAATCCGCAAGTTCCCTGGGAGGCAGAGGCCCATCGAACCGCGACTGGTGGCCTAACCAGCTGAATCTGGGGGTCCTGCATCAGCACGCCCCGGCCGCCAACCCGCTGGGCACCGATTTCAATTATGCCGAAGAATTCAAGAAGCTCGATCTGGCGGCGGTGAAGCGGGACCTGACCGCCCTGATGACCGACTCGCAGGAGTGGT
>DIVU01000257.1:806-5334 GCA_002423365.1 Desulfuromonadaceae bacterium UBA6124
TGCTCTGGCCGATCAAGCAGAAATATGGGAATAAAATTTCCTGGGCCGACCTGATCATCCTGGCCGGCAATGTGGCCCTCGAATCCATGGGCTTCAAGACCTTCGGTTTCGGCGGTGGCCGCGAAGACATCTATCAACCGGAAGAGGACATCTACTGGGGGGCCGAAGCCGAATGGCTGGGCGACAAGCGCTACCGCGGCGACCGTGAACTGGAAAACCCCCTGGCCGCGGTACAGATGGGGCTGATCTATGTCAACCCCGAAGGGCCCAACGGCAATCCGGATCCGGTGGCCTCGGGCCGCGATGTGCGGGAAACCTTCGGCCGCATGGGGATGAATGACGAGGAGACGGTGGCGTTGGTGGCCGGCGGCCATACCTTCGGCAAGTGTCACGGGGCCGGAGATCCGGCGCTGGTGGGGCCCGAGCCCGAAGCCGCGCCGTTGGAAGAGATGGGCCTGGGCTGGAAGAACGCACTGGGCACCGGCAAGGGGGTGCATACCACCACCAGCGGCATCGAAGGGGCCTGGAAGCTCAATCCGACCCAGTGGGACATGGGCTACCTCAACACCCTGTTCGGCTACGAGTGGGAACTGACCAAGAGCCCGGCCGGCGCTCAGCAGTGGCTGGCCAAGGACGTCAAGGACGAGCACCTGATCCCCGACGCCCACGACCCGTCGAAGAAGCATCGGCCGATGATGACCACCGCCGACCTGTCGCTGCGCTTCGACCCGATCTATGAACCGATAGCCCGCCGCTTCCAGAAGGATCCGGCGGCCTTCGCCGATGCCTTCGCCCGCGCCTGGTTCAAGCTGGTCCACCGCGACATGGGCCCCAAGGCGCGCTACCTCGGTCCGGAAGTGCCGGCCGAAGACCTGATCTGGCAAGATCCGATCCCCGCCGTCGATCACCCGCTGATCGACGGCCAGGACATCGCCGACCTCAAGGCCAGGGTTTTGGCCGCGGGGCTTTCCATCGCCGAACTGGTCGCCACCGCCTGGGCCTCGGCCTCGACCTTTCGAGGCTCGGACAAGCGCGGCGGCGCCAATGGTTCCCGGATTCGCCTGGCGCCGCAGAAGGACTGGGCCGTCAACCAGCCGGCGCAGCTGGCCAAGGTGCTGGGGGTGCTCGAAAATATCCAGAAAGCCTTCAACGGTGCCCAGACGGGGGGCAAGAAGGTTTCGCTGGCGGATCTCATCGTCCTCGCCGGCTGCGCTGCTGTTGAAGCGGCGGCCAAGGCTGGCGGGCACGGGGTCGAGATCCCCTTCGTCCCGGGGCGGACCGACGCCGCGCAAGAGCAGACGGATGTGCAATCCTTCGCCGTGCTGGAGCCCGAGGCCGATGGTTTCCGTAATTACCAGAAGCAGGTGTTCAGCGTGAAGGCCGAGGAAATGCTGGTCGACAAGGCGCAGCTGCTGACCCTGAGCGCGCCGGAGATGACGGTGCTGGTCGGCGGTCTGCGGGTGCTGGGCGCCAATGTGGGGCAGTCGCAGCAGGGTGTTTTGACGAAACGGCCCGGGATGTTGACCAACGACTTTTTCGTCAACCTGGTCGACATGGGCACCGAGTGGCAGCCCACCTCCGAGGCCCGGGAGGCCTTCGAAGGGCGCGACCGCAAGACCGGCGCCCTCAAGTGGACCGCCAGCCGTGTCGACCTGGTGTTCGGATCCAATTCCCAGTTGCGGGCCCTGGCCGAGGTCTATGCCCAGGACGATGCGCAAGGGAAGTTCGTGCGCGACTTCGTCGCCGCCTGGAACAAGGTCATGAACCTCGACCGGTTCGACCTTGTCCGGGCCGGTTCGCGGCTTTAATCGATCGTTGCACCGATTGCATAACACGAGGGGCGGTCCATGGGACCGCCCCTCGCTGCTTTGGGGACCGGGAAAATCGTCGCTTGGCTCAGATGATTTGCATCCGGAGGATGGCGTCCTGGGGCATGGGTGGGACGTCGATGGTCCATTTCCGTTCCGCCTGTTGCAGCAGAATGCGCACCGTCGCTTCGCTCTTCCCCTTGCCGTAGGTGGCGATGATGGCTCCGGCCGCTGCCAGCTCCTCGGCCCCGGCGTCGCCGCTGACCAGGCCTAAGGGGCCGGAGAAGTTGTCGGCACGAATGAGGATGTCGCTCGGCCGGACCAGTTGCTTGATCGCCTCGTTGTCGCTCTGGTTGCGGCCGACGGCGAGCTGTGCCTGGGGGGAAAGGCGGAACTGGCGGCCGACTTTGAGCAGTTCCACGTCGGTGACGTCGGCTTGCGGACGATGGGCGAAGAGATCGCGCAAACGTCCTGAAAAAGAGGATTCGGTGAGCAGGCAGCCGCCGCCGGAGGCGGGGTAGTCGGTGACGCCCCACGCGGCGGCCAGTTCCTGCTGGCGGCGGCGGGAACGCCCCTGGATGTCGAGCAGGCGTTCGCGGTCGACCAGTCCCGCTTCCTCCATGGAGGTGATGGGGAGCAGCCGGGCAGAGAGAGGGCGCAACACCCGCTCGGGATAGCCGGAATAGTTGGCCACCGCCCGCAGGGCGGAAAGGTTCTGGCTCATCGGCCGCTGCCCCAGGACTTCGCCGGAGAAAAGAAAGTCGTAGCCTTCTTCCTCCATCATCCTTCCGGCCAGGCGGAACATCAGGGCGTGGCAGTCGATGCAGGGATTCATGTTCTTGCCGTAGCCGTAGCGGGGGGCTTTGAGCATTTCCAGATGCACCTCGCCGATGTCCTCGACACGCAGGGGGAAGTCGAGCGCCTGCGCGGTTTTCAGGGCCTTGTCGGCGCCGAAGAAGGGGGTGACGAAGGCGACGCAGGCGATTTCGACCCCCTGGCGGCGCAGCGTCAGTGCGGCCAGGATGCTGTCCAGCCCGCCGGACAGAAGTCCCAGTCCTTTACTCATGGCGATTCTCCCATGCTCCCGCGCGGTCTGTCGCGGCGGGGTTCTTGTCAGCTGGTGAACGACGATGCGGGGCCAAGGTATCGCATCGCCTTCTCCGGAAAGGGGGGAGGATACGCGAAGTTGCGTCCGAGGTCAAATGGACTCCGCCATTCGGCGGGTGTTCGCGTCCGAATGTGGGCCGGGCCCGGAACAAATATTATTTGTTTCGCGGTGTCTTCTCCCTTGGGTCGGGAGACTCCCCCGGATGCCACCGGGCGGTTAAGGGTTTTTCCCCTGAGTATTTCCCTGAATGGTGCTATGATGGCGAATCCTGGGCAAGTGGCACCGAATCCGGCGGGATTCTTGCTTGTCTTCGCCAGGATGTGCGGGAAGGGGTGTTCGCCCGGCGAATTCATATCGGCACAAGGAGTCGCTTATGGCCAAGATCGACGGTCTTTTCAAGTTGATGAAACAGCAGGGCGCCAGCGACCTGCATATCTCCAGCGGCGCTCCACCCATCCTGCGCCAGCACGGCGAGATGGAGAAGCTCAACTATCCGCCCCTGACCAACGAACAGGCCAAAACCCTGCTCTTCGAGATCCTCAACCAGGAACAGCGCGCCCAGTTCGAAATCACCCACGATCTCGACTTCGCCTACGAAATCCCCGGACTGGCCCGTTTTCGCGGGAACATCCTGGAAACCTACCGAGGCATCGCCGGGGTCTTCCGCATCATCCCCAGCAAGATTCTTTCCGCCGACGAACTCAACCTGCCGGACGGCATCCGCAAGATGTGCCAACTGAAAAAAGGGCTGGTGCTGGTGACCGGACCGACCGGTAGCGGCAAATCGACGACCCTGGCGGCGATGATCGACCTGATCAACAGCACCCGCCGCGAACATATCCTGACCCTCGAAGATCCTCTCGAATTCATCCACGAAAACAAGATGTCGCTCCTCAACCAGCGGCAGATCGGCCAGCACACCAATTCCTTCGCCACCGCCCTCAAAGGGGCGTTGCGCGAGGACCCGGACGTGATTCTGGTCGGCGAGATGCGCGACCTGGAAACGATCTCTTTAGCGATGACCGCCGCCGAAACCGGGCATCTGGTCTACGGTACCCTGCATACCAACTCGGCCCCCAAGACCATCGACCGCATCATCGACGCCTTCCCCAAGGATGCCCAGGAGCAGGTTCGCACCATGCTCGGCGAGAGCCTGAAGGGGGTGGTTTGCCAGCAGTTAATGAAAACCGCCGACGGCAAGGGGCGGATTGCCGCCCATGAAATTCTCATCGGCAACGCCGCGGTCGCCAACCTGATCCGCGAAGGCAAGACCTTCCAGATCCCTTCCATTATGCAGACCGGCAAAGGCGAAGGGATGCAGCTGATGGATGCCCGCATCCTGGAGTTGCTCAAAGAGAAGAAAGTCACGCCCGAAGAGGCCTACCGCTGCGCCGTGGAGAAACGCTCCTTTGAGCAGTATCTGCCCAAGCAAGACGGCAAACCCTGATCCTTTGCCTGGCCGATGAAAAACGCCCGTCTGCGGCGTTGCCCTCATCCTCGTCGTTGCGACGTACCTACGGGTACGCCTCACTCCTCGAATTTCGGGCGCCTTGCATCCAGGCATTTTTGATCGGCCTTGGGAGCGTGAGTTTTTCAACAACATGATACAGGA